>CAMLDT010000028.1 GCA_946479075.1 uncultured Polaromonas sp. | reverse complement strand
GAACTCGTCAATTTGCTGGGCTGGGCCAACGATTCGGCACTGCGCATCCTGCTGGTCGCCGCGATGGCAGCACTGGTGGCCCTGCTGGTGCATGGCGCGGGTTCGGCACTGGTCCTGCGCCTGACGCGCGGCATGCCGGTGGCCGCGATGGTGGCGCAACAGTGCAGGGCGCCGGCGCAGTTGCTGCTGCCCCTGATTGCCCTGCAGGCCGTGTGGCAGGGCGCACCGGAAGATTTCCCGATGATTGGAGGTGTCCGTCATGGCAACGGCCTGTTGCTGCTGCTGGCGCTGACCTGGCTGGGGCTGCGGGCGATCCGCGGTCTGGCGCAAGGGGTGATTGCCCAGCATCCGGTCGATGTCGAAGACAACCTGCAGGCGCGCCGCATTCACACCCAGACCCGCATGCTGGCGCGCACGGCGATGTTTGTGGTGCTGCTGGCGGGGCTGGCGCTGATGCTGATGACGTTCCCCGGCGCGCGCCAGTTCGGCGCCAGCCTGCTGGCCTCGGCCGGTGTGGTCGGGCTGGTGGCCGGTATTGCGGCGCGGCCGATTTTCAGCAACCTGATTGCCGGCTTGCAGATTGCGCTGGCCCAGCCGATCCGGCTCGACGACGTGCTGATCGTCCAGGGTGAGTGGGGCCGTGTGGAGGAGATCACGGGCACCTACGTGGTCCTCAAGATCTGGGACGAGCGCCGCCTGATCATTCCGCTGCAGTGGTTCATCGAGAACCCCTTCCAGAACTGGACACGCAAAAGCTCCAGCATCATTGGCACCGTTTTTTTGTGGGTGGATTACCGCATGCCGCTTGCGCCCTTGCGCGCCGAGGCCCAGCGCGCCTGCGAAGCGGCGCCCGAGTGGGACCGCCGCCTGTGCAAGCTGCAGGTCACGGAGTCCGGTGAAAAAGCCATGCAGCTTCGCCTGCTGCTGACCTCGTCGAGTTCCGGCCAGAACTGGGACTTGCGCTGCAGCGTGCGCGAAGCGCTGGTGGATTTCATGCAGCGCGAGTACCCGCAGTACCTGCCGCTGACACGTGCCGAGCTGGGGCCGCAGCAAGCCGATAACGCGCCACTGCTGCGTGCCGGGCAGCCCGAGCCGCCCGCATCTTCTGGAAGTTACAAGTAAAAAGTGCCTTCAGCCCTTGCTGGACGGGCGCAAACAGCTATTGAAACAATAGCAATCCGGCGCGCCGAACGCACCACCTACTGAAACGCCACTTCCGAAAAACTGCGTAGCTTGCGGCTGTGCAACTGCGTCGTGCCTTGTGCCCGCAGCAGCTCGATGGCGCGCATGCCGATGCGCAGATGCTGGTCCACGCGTTCGCGGTAGAAGTGGTTGGCCATGCCCGGCAGCTTGATCTCGCCATGCAGCGGCTTGTCGCTGACACACAGCAGGGTGCCGTAGGGCACGCGAAAACGAAAACCGTTGGCGGCAATGGTGGCGCTTTCCATGTCCAGCGCGACCGCGCGGCTCTGGCTGAAGCGGCGCTGCGGCTGGTTGCCCGGGAGCAGTTCCCAGTTGCGGTTGTCGGTGGAGGCCACGGTGCCGGTGCGCATGATGCGCTTGAGGTCCGGCCCTTCCAGCCGCGTCACGTCCTTGACGGCGCGCTCCAGCGCCACCTGGATTTCGGCCAGGGCGGGGATTGGCACCCACAGCGGCAGCTCCTCGTCAAGCACGTGGTCCTCGCGCACGTAACCGTGCGCCAGCACGTAGTCGCCCAGCTGCTGGCTGTTGCGCAGGCCGGCGCAGTGGCCCAGCATGATCCAGGCGTGCGGTCGCAGCACGGCGATGTGGTCGGTGATGTTTTTGGCATTGGCCGGGCCGACGCCGATGTTGACCATGGTGATGCCGGTGCGGTCGGCGCGCATCAGGTGGTAGGCCGGCATTTGCGGCAGGCGGGGCGGCGCCATGCCCAGCTCGTCACCGCTCACCGGCGGCAGGCCGGCGCGGCGTGTCACCACGTTGCCGGGTTCGACAAAAGCGATGTACTCGCTGTCGGGCTTGGCCATTTCCTCATGGCCCAGCCGCACAAACTCGTCGATGTAGAACTGGTAGTTGGTGTAGAGCACGAAGTTCTGGAACCAGTCCGGCGAGGTGCCGGTGTAGTGGCGCAGGCGCTGCAATGAATAGTCCACCCGCGCCGCCGTGAACAGCGCCAGCGGCTGCGGCTCGCCGGGGCTGGCCTCATAGGTGCCATTGGCAATGCCGTCGTCCATCGCGGCCAGGTCGGGCAGGTCGAAGACATCGCGCATCAGCATGCGGCGCGCCGCGCTCAGGCTGCCTTCGATGTGGTCGTGCTCGGCAAACGAAAAGTGCACCGGGATCGGCTGGGTGCTGGTGCCCACTTCCAGTTCCACCGAATGGTTTTGCAGCAGCAGGCGGAACTGCTCCAGGTAGTAGTTGCCGTAGAGGTCGGGCCGCGTCAGCGTGGTTTCAAACCGGCCGGGACCGGCGACAAAACCATAACTGAGCTGCTCAATGTCAGGCGTTTCCAGGATGGCGCGCGCCACCGTTTCGGTCTGCACCCGCACAAAGGGGTAACAGGCCCTGACGTGGCCGGGCAGGGTTTCACCCGCCACATAGCGGTGCATGGCATCGCGCAAATGCGCAATCTGCTGGTCATAAATCAGCTGCACCTGGGCCAGCGCAGCGGCCGGGTCGGTGTAGCGGGTGGGGGCGATGAAGGCGGGCAGGTAGGGCATGGGCTTGGAGCTTTCGGACAGGTCCTCATTGTGCCCCGCTGGCTGAAACGCGATGGTGGCCGGTGTGTGACACGAAACCGACACATTGCGACCCTAGATTCATGGCAGAACCACCTGGAGAGACCATGGACACTGCCATCCGGATCAACACCCTGAGCAAGACATTCGGCAATGGGCGCAAGGCCCTGCAACACATCGACCTGAGCATCGCGACCGGGGAAATGGTGGCCTTGATCGGGGCTTCCGGCTCCGGAAAATCGACCTTGCTGAGGCACATGGCGGGGCTGATGGCCGGCGATGCGGCGGGGCAGGGCTCCATTGTGATCCATGGCCGCACCGTGCAAAGCAACGGAAAGATCGCGGCCAACATCCGCTCCGTGCGTTCCGGCATCGGCTTTGTGTTCCAGCAGTTCAACCTGGTGGGTCGCCTGCCGGTGCTGGTCAATGTGCTGGCCGGCACCCTTCACCGCGTGCCCCTGTGGCGCAGCCTGATCCGCTGGTTCACACCGGAGGAAAAAGCCCGGGGCATTGAAGCCCTGCGCCGCGTCGGGATTGCCGAATGTTGCGCGCAACGTGCGTCCACCCTGTCGGGCGGCCAGCAACAGCGCGCGGCCATTGCGCGCGCCATGGTGCAGGGCGCCAAAGTGGTGCTGGCCGACGAACCGATTGCCTCGCTGGACCCCGAGTCTTCGCGCAAGGTCATGGACATCCTGGCACGCATCAACCGTGAAGACCGCTGCACCGTGGTGGTGTCGCTGCACCAGGTCAATGTGGCCATCAAGTATTGCCCCCGAACCATCGCCCTGCACCAGGGCAAGGTGGTGTACGACGGCCCGTCGGTGGGCCTGACGCCAGCGGTGCTGCGTGAGCTCTATGGCGCTGAAGCCGACGACATCCTGTCCCTGGGCGATGCCATTTCCAGCCTGGAAGACAAGGTCAAACCCGTTCCCCACCTGGCCTGGCCCACGCCCATGGCGCAGGCCGCCTGATCCCCTTTTTTCACCCACTTTTCAAGGAAGCACCATGATCAAAAAATTGCTGACCGGACTGGCTGCCACGACGCTGATCGCGCTGGCCCCCGCCCATGCGCAGGACCTCAAGGAAATCAACTTCGGCATTATTTCGACCGAGTCCTCGCAGAACCTGAGGACCGACTGGCAACCCCTGCTCGAAGATATGGCCAAAAAGACCGGCTACAAAGTCAATGCCTTTTTCGCACCCGACTACGCCGGCATCATTGAAGGCATGCGCTTCAACAAGGTCCATGTGGCCTGGTACGGCAACAAGTCGGCGATGGAAGCGGTGGACCGCGCCGGCGGCGAAATATTTGCCCAGATGGTTAACGCCGACGGGTCGCTGGGCTACTACTCCCACCTGATCGTGCACAAGGACAGTCCCCTGAAGAGCCTGGACGACGTGCTCAAGAACGCGAAAAACCTTTCTTTCGGCAATGGGGACCCCAACTCCACCTCGGGCTTCCTGGTGCCCAGCTATTACGTTTTCGCGAAAAACAAGATTGATGCCAAAACTGCTTTCAGGGTGTCACGCAGCGCCAACCATGAGAGCAACGCCCTTGCGGTCGCCAACAAGCAGGTCGATGTGGCCACCAACAACAGCGAAAACCTCGACAAGGTCAAGGACAAGCTTCCCGAGAAATTCAAGGACATCCGCGTGATCTGGACCTCGCCGCTGATACCGCTGGATCCGCTGGTCATGCGCAAGGATTTGCCGGAGGCGACCAAGCAGAAACTCAAGGACTTCTTTTACAGCTACGGTCAGGGCGGCCAGCAGGAAAAAGACGTGCTGATGAAAATCTCCAAGCTCTCGGCCTTCAAGCCTTCCACCAATGCGCAGCTGATTCCTATCCGCCAGCTGGAGCTGTTCAAGGAGCGCAACAAGTTCGAGGCTGACGCCAACCTGCCTGGCGCCGAAAAGCAGGCCAAGGTGGCCGAGATCGACCGCAAGCTCGCCGAACTGACCAAGAACTGAGCCCGCCCGTGAACACCACTGCACGCCTGCCGGTGCCGCTGCCGGCTGCGCTGCCGCACATGCCGCGCACCAGCCTGCCGGGCCTGATGGCCTGGGGTGTGCTGCTGGCCTTGCTGGCCCTGTCCTGGAAGGGTGCCGACATGCGCCCACTGGACCTGATGCGCGACTCCGGCAACATGGTCGAATATGTCGCCAGTTTTTTTCCGCCCAACTTCACGGATTGGCGCAACTACCTGCGTGAAATGGTCGTCACCGTGCAGATCGCACTGTGGGGCACGGCGCTGGCCGTGGTCTGCGCCGTGCCGCTGGCGCTGCTGTCGTCAGCCAATATCGCGCCGGTCTGGGTGCGCCAGCCGGTGCGCCGCTTGATGGACGCAGCACGTGCCATCAACGAGATGGTGTTTGCCATGCTGTTCATCGTGGCGGTGGGGCTGGGACCGTTTGCCGGCGTGCTGGCGCTCTGGGTCCACACCACCGGCATCCTGGCCAAGCTGTTTTCGGAGGCGGTGGAGTCGATTGATCCACAACCGGTCGAGGGCATACGCGCCACCGGCGCCAATGCGCTGGAAGAAATCCTGTATGGCGTGATTCCCCAGGTGTTGCCCCTGTGGATCTCCTACACGCTGTACCGCTTCGAGTCGAACGTGCGCTCGGCCTCGGTCGTTGGCATGGTGGGCGCTGGCGGTATCGGCATGGTGCTGTGGGAGATCATCCGCAGCTTCCAGTACGCCGAAACCTGTGCGGTGATGATCATCATCGTGGTCACCGTCAGTGTGATCGACCTCGTTTCGGCGCGTATCCGCAAGGCACTTGTGTAGGATTTACCGGAAATGCTTGACCTGGAAGACATCACGGAACTGTTCCACGCGAAGGGGGCGGTTCAATACGGCGCCGAAGCTGTCACCCAACAGCAGCACGCCCTGCAGTGCGCCTACCTGGCCGAGCAGGCAGGTGCAAGGCCGGAACTGATCGCTGCGGCCCTGCTGCATGACCTGGGGCATCTGGTCGCCCCCCGGCAGCCAGATTCCGCCGCCGGTGCGGACGATCTGCACCAGTTCATGGCTCTGCCGTTTTTGCGCGGTGTTTTTCCCGAGGCTGTGCTGGCGCCCATCCGTTTGCATGTGGATGCCAAGCGTTATTTGTGCCGGACCGACGCCGACTACTGGGCAGCGCTGTCCCCCGCATCGAAACGCAGCCTGGTGTTGCAGGGCGGCCCCTTCTCGGCTGAAGAGGCCGCGGTTTTCATCGCCCAGGCGTTTGCAAGCGACGCGGTGGCCTTGCGTCGCTGGGACGACAGTGCCAAAGACCCTCAGGCGTCAACGCCCGACTGGGCGCACTACGCCAGGGTTCTTGCAGGCGTCAGCTGCCTCACACCAGCCAGGTAATCGGCAAGTTGGCGGCCGGCCTGGGCCAGCTCTGCGTCATTGACGATCACACGGTCGGCCCGAAGAGCGTCGAACCGGCTGTTGCGTGACAGGCGCAGGGCAATGGACTCGGCGCTGTCCCGGTCGCGTTGTTTCAGGCGCGTGGCCAGCGCCGCGTCATCGGCACGGATTTGCACCACGCGCACGGCGGGCGACGGCGGCAAGGCGCTGACGTGCTCGCGTGACCCATTGACGACCACGAGGCATCCTGCCCTGACCGCAGCTTCATGGTGCTGTGCGATGCCATAAGAAAATCCGTGTGCCTGCCAGTGCCAGCGCAGACCACCTCCCTGCAGCAGTTCACCGAAAGCCGCCTCGGTCAGCGGATCGTGATCGGAGCCGGCATGCGCCGGGCGCGTGACGAAACGCCGTGTGAACACGATGTCGGCGCGGTCTGCGAGCACCTGCCTCGCATACGCGATCACGCTGTCCTTGCCCGATCCGGAGGGGCCGCAGACAAATACCCAGGCGCCACTCATGCCGACAGCCGCAGATCGATGACGCGCTGGAACGGCTCGCCTGGCGCTTGTTCGACAAACAGGCAAAGCCGGTCCAGCAACAACGGGGCCTGGGCGTTCAGCCTGAGCGGCTGGTCAGCCAGGGCCTGGCACACGCGCTGTGCCGTGGCGCTGTTGACCGGGCCGGTCAGGGTCATGTGAAAGCGAAAACGCTCCAGCACGTGGGGATAGCCATGCAGGGCCAGCAGTTCGGATTCGCGCGCATCGAGACCCGCGCTGCGGCGCCGCGCCAGATCAGCGGCGCTCAGCGGCGCACGCAGGTCGTCCAGCTCCGTCACGCAGGTGGCGGCCAGGGTTTGCAAATCCGCGGGCGCCGCCTCCGGAACCAGCGCCACAAAGTTTCCCGGTGTGGCAAGCTGCAGGGGGCCCAGGGGCAGCGGCCTCAGGGTTTGTGCAAGCCGGCCCAGGCGCGCAACCAGATCGGATTCGGTGTGACCGGCCGACAGGTGGAAGGGTGCCTTAAGTGTGGCGTGGAAACCGTAACGGCGGGGCTCCACCGTGATCTGTTCAATTTCCTCCGCGCCGATGTCCTGGAGGACAGGCCGCGGCAGGGCTGCGTTGTCGTGTTCATCCCGGCCCAGCCAGTGCGCGCCGAATGTCCACCACGGCGAATGTTTGGCCGGCGCGAAATAAACGGCGTAACGCGCGCTCATGCAGTTTCTCCCGCGCCCTGTCCGGCAGTGATGACCAGTTGCACCCGGTCACCGCAAAAAACCGTTTCACCGTACTTGATGGGCCGGCCGTCCATGTCCACATCAAGGCACTCGACGCACAGCACCGGGCGGCTGGTGGCCTGTTTGAGCAGGCGCGCGGTTTCATCCGACGGCATTTGCGTGGTGACCCGGCTTTGCGCGCGCAAGTAATCGACCACACCGAAATGGCGCAGGATGTCGGTGGTGCAGGTGCCGCCCTCCAGCATTTCCAGCAGGCCCGCAAACCGGGCGGCCGGGTAATACGCGGTAGCCAGCGCAATCGGCTGGTCGTTGGCTTCGTCCAGCATCTCCACCATCAGCACTTTTTCATTTTTTCCCAGCTTGAGTTCTTCGGCGGCGCGTTCGGGCGCGGTGATTTCGCGGGCGGTCAGCAGTTGTTTGCTTGGCAACAGTCCCTGCCGCTGCAGGTTTTCGCTGAAGCGCGTACGGCGAGACAACACGTAGTCGAGCAGTTCGTGCTGCACAAAGGTGCCTCGTCCCGGCTCGATACGCACCAGCCCGTCGAGCTGCAGCGCTGCCACCGCCTGGCGCAGGGTGTGGCGGTTCACGCCGAAACGCTGCGACAGCTCGCTCTCGCTGGGCAGGCGGCCGCTGGCCGTGAAAGCCCGGTTGCGAATTTCGGTGCCCAGGGTATCGGCAATCTGCTTCCACACGGCCACGCCGCTGCGCCTGCCGGGAGCGCTGGAAAAAGTGCGTTCGCTTGTCATCATTTGGTCATGTTGTCCGGTTGAACTAGCTGCTTCTTGCATCCGATGTGCAGTTCTTTTGCACTGTCTTCAACTCTAGTGACTGATTTAGACATCTGTATGACAAACCAGGCGATTGATGAAAACCAGGCCGCCCGCCAGCGCTGGCTGGGCGTGCTGGCACGCGCCGGGCAGGCCGAGCTGGAGCAGGCCCTCAAGGGAATGGCCGACTTGCCTCCCATCGAACATGTCCGTCCGCCCGAGCCAGGCATGGTCATGCTGCGCGGCCGGGTGGGGGGCACCGGCGATGCCTTCAATCTCGGCGAGGCCACCGTCACGCGTTGTGCGCTGCGGGTTGGCACTGGCGCACTGGGCGTCGGCTACACGCTGGGGCGCAACCGCCGCAAGGCCGAACTGGTGGCCGTGTTTGACGCGCTGCTGCAGGACCCGGCGCGCCGGTCGCATCTGATGCGCGAACTGATCGAGCCGATCCGGCAAGGGCAGGCAGCCCGGCGCGAGGCCACGAGCCGCTCAGCCGCCGCGTCCAAAGTCGAATTTTTTACTTTCGTCCGGGGTGAGGCATGAATCCGCACACGCTGAGTCCAGGTCTGGGTGATCCGGTGCACGAGGCCCAGGCGGCCTTTCGCGGGGTGCTGGACGCGCTCTCCCGGCCCGGGCAGCGCGTGGTCATCGGCCGGCCGATCCAGGGCCTGGGATTGGGGGCGGCGATGGGGCACCTGTTGCTGGCCTTGACCGATGACGACACACGGGTCTGGTGGCAACAACCCGGCGAGGCCGCGGACTGGCTGCGTTTTCATACGGGCGCGAGCGTGGCGGTGGCGCCGGGGGATGCGGCTTTTGCGGTGATCGGCGAGATGGGCACCATGCCCGCGCTGGATGCTTTTGCTGCCGGTTCGGTGGAATCGCCGGAGCATGCGGCCACCTTGTTGATCGAGCTTCCATCGCTCTGCGAGGGCCCGGCGGTGGAGTGGCACGGCCCGGGCATCCGCAACAAACAGACGGTCTGCCTCGCCGGCCTGCCGGCCTCTTTCTGGACCCAGTGGCAGGCCAACCATGCGGCCTTCCCGCAGGGTGTGGACATTGTTTTCACCTGCGCGGATGCCGTGCTGGGTTTGCCGCGCACCACCCGTGTGCGGCGCCTGGAGGGCGTTGCATGAACCCCCGCGCTCACATTTGTTCACTGCCCCCCGAGGGGGCGCAAGCCGCCCTTGAGGCGGCTCGGCAGGAGGCCTGACCATGTACGTTGCAGTCAAGGGCGGCACCGCCGCCATCGAAGCCTCCTGGCGCCTGCTGGCAGCGCAGCGCCGCGGTGACACCGCGGTGCCGGAGCTGTCGGTGGCGCAGATTCGCCAGCAGTTGCCGCTGGCGGTGGATCGCGTGATGTCGGAAGGATCGCTGTATGACCCGGAGCTGGCCGCGCTGGCGATCAAGCAGGCCGGCGGCGACCTGATCGAGGCGATTTTTTTACTGCGCGCCTACCGCACCACGCTGCCGCGATTTGCTTACAGCCTGCCGGTGGATACCGCGCGCATGCAGCTGACCCGGCGCGTTTCGGCGACTTTCAAGGACGTTCCCGGCGGCCAGGTGCTGGGCGCCACCTATGACTACACCCAGCGACTGCTGGACTTTTCGCTTCTGGCTGAAGGCGGGGATGAAGGCACGCAGGCAGCACCGCCAGCGACGGACGGGGCGGCGCAGCCCTTGCCCGAACACATGCCGCGTATCAATGCGCTGATGGCGCGCGAGGGCCTGATGGAAGTTCCGCAGCCCGGCGCCCAGGAGCCACCCGGCGACCTGACGCGTGATCCGCTGATGTTCCCGGCAGAGCGCCCGCTGCGGCTGCAGGCGCTGGCGCGGGGCGACGAGGGCTGGCTGCTGGCGCTTGGTTATTCCACCCAGCGTGGTTATGCCAACAGCCATCCGTTTGCCGGCGAAATCCGGCGCGGCAGCGTCGCGGTGGAGATCCAGGCCGACGAGCTCGGGTTTGCCATCGACATCGGTGACATCGAGCTGACCGAGTGCCAGATGATCAACCAGTTCGCCGGCAACCGTGAACACCCGCCCCAGTTCACCCAGGGCTATGGCCTGGCTTTCGGTGGCGCCGAACGCAAAAGCATGGCCATGGCGCTGGTGGACAGGTCCCTGCGCGCACGCGAACTCGGCGAAGGGGTGACTTCACCGGCGCAGGATGAAGAGTTCGTTCTTTCGCACGCAGACAGCCTGGAGGCCTCCGGCTTTGTGCAGCATCTGAAGCTGCCGCACTACGTGGATTTCCAGTCGGAACTTGAACTGGTGCGCAAGCTGCGCGCCGCCCATGCACAGGACCAGACCAGCCCCGAACAGGCCGCCCCTGGTTCCAGTGCATCCCGGGCCCAGGAGGCCGCATGATGGACAACAACTACAACTTCGGTTTTCTCGACGAGCGGACCAAAAAAATGATCCGCCGCGCCATGCTCAAGGCCGTGGCCATCCCCGGTTACCAGGTGCCCTTCGGTTCGCGCGAAATGCCGTTCGCCTACGGCTGGGGCACGGGCGGGGTGCAGGTCACCGCCAGCATCATCGGGCGCAGCGATGTGCTCAAGGTGATTGATCAGGGCGCCGACGACACCACCAACGCAGTGAACATCCGGCGCTTCTTTGCGCGCACCACCGGCGTGGAGACCACCGAAAAAACCGCAGCCGCCAGCATCATCCAGACGCGTCACCGCATTCCCGAACGGGCGCTGAAAGAAGGCCAGATCCTTGTTTATCAGGTGCCCATGCCGGAGCCGCTGTTCCGCCTGGAACCTCGCCGCCGTGAAACCATCACCATGCATGCGCTGGCGGAATACGGCCTGATGAACGTGAAACTTTATGAGGACATTGCGCAACTCGGCGCCATCTCCAAAACCTACGACTACCCGGTTCTGGTGAATGAGCGCTACCTCACTTCGCCTTCGCCGATACCGAAATTTGACAACCCCAAGATGCACATGAATCCAGCGCTGCAACTGTTTGGAGCGGGGCGGGAGAAGCGCATCTACGCGATTCCACCCTATACCGCGGTGCGCAGCCTCGACTTTGAGGATCATCCGTTTGAAGTGCAGCGCTGGGACCATGCCTGTGCCCTGTGTGGGGCTGCCGACAGCTTTCTCGATGAAATGATTGTGGATGACGCGGGTAGCCGCTTGTTTGTCTGCTCGGACAGTGACTATTGCGGTGAACGCCGCGATGCGGGCCATGCCGGCACGCAGCAGGCGGTGCACATGCCCGATGTGCTGGCGCGCACAACTGCGGAGGGCACGTCATGAACAGCGATCTGCTGCTGTCGGTGCGCGGCGCCGGCAAACAGTTCATGCAGGCCGGCCGGCTGCGCTGGGCCTGCCACGACGTGAGTTTCGATCTTTACCCCGGCGAAGTGCTGGCGGTGGTTGGGGAGTCCGGCTCCGGCAAGTCGACCCTGCTGCGCCTGCTGGCCGCGCGCCTGGCCTGCGATGCGGGTTCGGTGCATTACGACGTGCGGGCGGAAGCCGGCGCTGCCGGCGCGGCGCCCGTTCGCGGTGAGGCCGGCCTCGTCAATCTGGCAGATCTGTCCGAAGCCCGCTCGCGCTGGCTGGCGCGCACCGACTGGGGGTTTGTCGAGCAGCACGCACGCGACGGTCTGCGCATGAACGTGTCAGGCGGCGCCAACATCGGCGAACGCATGATGGCCCTGGGCAGCCGGCATTACGGCAAGCTGCGCGGACAGGCGCTGGACTGGATGCAGCGTGTCGAACTGGACCAGGGCCGCATCGACGATCTGCCGGGCACCTATTCCGGCGGCATGCAGCAGCGTCTGCAGATCGCGCGCAATCTGGTCACGCATCCGCGGCTGGTTTTCATGGACGAGCCGACCACCGGCCTCGATGTGTCGGTGCAGGCGCGCCTGCTGGACTTGTTGCGCGAACTGGTGGATCAACTGCAACTGGCCGCGGTGATCGTGACCCATGACCTGGCGGTGGCCCGGCTGCTGGCGCACCGCATGCTGGTCATGAAAGACGGCCAGGTGGTCGAGCAGGGACTGACCGACCGCGTGCTCGACGATCCGCAACATGCTTACACGCAGCTGCTGGTGTCTTCGGTGCTGACCCCCTGAACCGTTCCTCCCACATCCACCGTGAGTGCCCATGACCGCCTTGCTTGAAACCACCCAACTGTCGAAAACCTTCACCCTGCACGGCCGCGGCGGGCTGGCGCTGCCGGTCTTCTCGGGCATCACTCTCTCGGTGGCCGCCGGTGAGTGCCTGGCCTTGACCGGCCATTCCGGCAGCGGCAAAAGCTCCTTGCTGCGCTGCCTTTACGGCAACTACGGCGCCAGTGGCGGCGAGGTGCGTGTGCGCCACGATGACCAGTGGGTTCGCCTCTCGCATGCCGAACCCCGCGAGGTGCTGGAGCTGCGGCGCCGCACCCTGGGTTATGTGTCGCAGTTCCTGCGCGTGATTCCGCGTGTCTCCACCCTGGACATCGTGGCCGAACCGCTGCGCCGGCTCGGCGTGGCGGCAGCGGATGCGCGCGCAGAAGCCGCGCGGTGGCTCACGCGCCTGAACCTTCAGGAGCGGCTGTGGCATTTGCCGCCCGCTACCTTTTCCGGCGGTGAGCAACAGCGCGTCAACATCGCCCACGGCCTGATCGCCAGCCAGCCGGTGCTGCTGCTGGACGAACCCACGGCCTCGCTCGATGCCGACAACCGTGCCGTCGTGGTGGACCTGATCCGGGCCGCGCGTGACCGGGGCGCCGCCGTCGTCGGCATTTTTCACGATGACGAGGTGCGCGAAGCCGTGGCAACGCGCTGCTTCGACGTCGAACAACATCGCCTTTCCCACTGAACCGGAAAACTGCACATGACACAACGCATCATCAAAAACGCCAGAATCGTCACCGCTGACGAGGAATTCACCGGTTGTCTGGTGACCGAGGGGCAGACCATCCGATCCATAGAGCGCGGCGACACGTCAGTGGCCGCTGCAGAAGACTGGGACGGCGACTGGCTGCTCCCCGGCCTGGTCGAGCTGCATACCGACAACCTTGAAAAACACCTGGTGCCGCGCCCCGGCGTGTTGTGGAATGCGCACTCGGCCACGGTCATGCACGACGCCCTGTGCGCCGCTGCCGGCATCACCACGGTGCTCGACTCCATCGTGATCGGCGACATGGACCGCGGCGGTGCCCGCAGCCAGACCCAGCATGTGTCCATCCAGGCGCTGCACGAATGCCGCGGCGAAGGCCTGCTGCGTGTGGACCATCTCTTGCACCTGCGCTGCGAGATCTCGGCGCCCGACATCGTCGAGGTTTTTGAGCGCTACGCGGACGACGCGTTGCTGGAGCTGGTCAGTGTGATGGACCACACGCCGGGGCAGCGCCAGTGGCGCGATCTCACCAAATACCGGCGTTATTCCGAGCGTTATGGCCGCTTCGACGATGCACAGTACGAGGCGCTCGTGGCAGAACTCACGGCGCACCAGCTGCGTTACGCCATTCCCAATCGCGCCGCTGTGATTGCTGCCAGCCATGCGCGGGGGGTGCCGCTGGCCAGCCACGACGACACCGAAGTCGAACACGTGGAACAGGCCAGCGATGAGAACATTGCCATCTCGGAGTTTCCGACCACGGTGGCGGCGGCGCGGGCGGCGCGGGATGCGGGCATTGCCATCGTCATGGGTGGTCCCAACCTCGTCAAGGGTGGCTCCCATTCCGGCAATGTGTCAGCGGCGGAGCTGGCCAGGCTGGACCTGCTGGACATCTTCTCGTCCGATTACGTTCCGGCCAGCCTGCTGCAGTCGGCCTTCCTGCTGTGCGAAACCGCCGGCTGGAGCTTGCCCAAAGCTGTCAACACCGTCACGCGCAACCCGGCCCACGCCATCGGCCTGACCGACCGCGGTGAGCTGGCCCCCGGCCTGCGCGCCGACCTGATTCGCGTGCGCAAAAGCGGTGGCATGCCCATCGTGCGTGGCGCCTGGCACCAGGGAGAGCGGGCGTTCTGACATGTCGGACGCCGCGTGGTGGCCGTCAGCCGCGCGCCTACACGCGGTCTGGCTGCCAGCTGACTAGCCCAAATTTCGCGGCTCTCCTACAGTCACAGCCATCAACACACCTTGTGCCACTGACTGAACCGAAGGAGCTGCCATGCGAATCGATACCCCTCTCGCCAATCCGTTTGCGCTGATGATGGCGCCCCAGCAGGTGCTGGAGGCGATGGAGAAGTCCGATGCGCTGCGCCGTCTGCAGCATCAGGTGTTTCACCCGCTGGACACACGCGCCGCTTTCCAGGCCGACGCCGACCTGGCCGCGTTTGACGCGGCGATCGAGCGCGCCAACCTGGTGCTGCCGGCCGAGTCGGACGAGCTGGCCTGAGGCTCAGGCCTTGGTGGCCGGCGTGGCCTTGAAAGGCTCGCGCATAGTCACAAACTCTTCGGCCACGGTGGGATGGATGCCGATGGTGCTGTCAAAGATGGCTTTGGTGGCGCCGGCTTTCATGGCCACTGCAAATCCCTGAACAATCTCGCCGGCATCCGGGCCCACCATGTGCAGGCCGACCACGCGGTCGGTGGCGTCGTCCACCAGCAACTTCATCAGGGTGCGTTCACTGCTGCCGCTCAGCGTGTGCTTGAGCGCCTTGAAGTCGGCACGGAACACCGTCACCCCGCCGAATTCCCGGCGCGCCTCGCTTTCTGAAAAGCCCACCGTGCCGATGTTGGGGTGGGTGAACACCGCCGTTGGTACAAACTCGTAACTCATGCTGCGCGGCTTTTTGCCGGGCGCTGCGCCCATCAGGTGGTCCACCACCACCATCGCCTCGCCGAGCGCCACCGGCGTGAGCTGCAGGCGCGCCGTCACATCGCCCAGGGCATACACCGAAGGCAGGGAGGTCTGGTAGTGGCCATTGACTTCAATGGCGCCCTGGGCAGAAAGTTTGACGCCCGCTGCTTCGAGGCCGAGGCCGCTGGTGTTGGGCACACGCCCGGTGGCATACAGCACCGCATCGACCGTACAGGCCGCGGCGCCTCCCTTGAATTCAACCGTCAGGCCGCCTGCGGTTTTGGCGATGGCCGCCACCTCGCTGCTGAACTGCAGACGCACGCCGGTCTTTGCCATTTCTGCGGCGACGAAGCTGCGCACATCGTCGTCAAAACCGGTCAGCAGTTTTTCACCCCGGTGGACCTGGATCACCTCGGCGCCCAGGCCGTTGAAGATGGAAGCGAACTCGCAGGCGATGTAGCCGCCGCCCACCACCAGCAGGCGTTTTGGGAAGGGGGTCAGGTCGAACATCTGGTCCGAGGTCAGCACGTGTTCGCGCCCGGTCACGGCCGGCACGGTGGGCGTGCCGCCGGTCGCGATGAGGATGTTTTTTGCGCTGTAGGTTTTTTCTTCCACCTTCACCGTGTGTGCGTCCACGAGGGTGGCCCAGCCGGTGATGATGGTGACGCCGGCGCCCTGCAGCAGGCCCTGGTAGATGCCGTTCAGGCGGGTGATCTCGGCCGCGCGGTTGGCCTTGAGCACATCCCAGTCGAAGACCGGTGCCGCGCCGCTCCAGCCAAAGCCATGCGACTCTTCAAACGCTTCGCCGTAGTGCGCCGCGTAGCTGTAGAGCTTTTTCGGGATGCAGCCGACGTTGACGCAGGTGCCGCCCATGGCCGCAACCTCGGCCAGCGCCACACGCGCGCCGCGTTGTGCCGCCATGCGCGCAGCGCGCACGCCGCCGCTGCCGCCGCCAATGACAAACAGGTCGAAATCAAAATTTTGCATGAATGAAGCCTGGAAAACTCGGTTCAGAAGGGCACAAGCATGCCTGCAGTCGCCCACTCGGGTGGAGCGCAGGGGCTTTTATTATCAAAATGATAGCTGCTCGCGCTTGCCCAGCAAGGGCTGGAGGCCTTTTTGAGCATGAAGTCCGGCGGGCGCGGATCAGGGCATTTGACCTGTGCGGTCCATGGCCGGCTGGCCGCGGTAGTGCCGCGCCAGCTCGACGCTGCTGATACACACCGCCAGCCAGGCGGTGCCCGACGCAAACCCGGCCAGCACGTCCGTGGCGAAATGCACCTGTAAAAAGATCCGGCTGCAGCCCACGCTGAAGGCGATGGCAGCGGCCAGCAGCACCAGCGGCAGGCCTGCGCGCCGGGCCTGAGCCTGCGGCAGGCTGTGCAGCAGCACACAGGCCAGCATGCCGTAAAGCACCACCGCGCCGGAACTGTGCCCGCTCGGAAAGCTCCAGCCATCGGCCTGGATCAGCCCACCCTCGTGCAGCGGCCGGGTCCGGGCGAACACGGCCTTGAGGGTGGTGTTGAGCAAGGCGTTGCCGCCGATGGCCAGCACCCAGGCCAGCGCCAGCCCGCGCCGCCTGCGCAGCAGCAGCACGCCAGCCACGACGATACCAACCACCGTCAGCAATTCGGTATTGCCCAAGCGGGTGATCCAGGCGAAGCCCTGCATGGCCCAGGCGGCGGTGTGGTCACGCACGGCATCCGAAAAAAGCTGGTCGAGCTGCCCGGCGCGTTCACCGTCGCCGAGTTCCTCGGCGATGCCGGCAAACAGCGCGGCGCCGCCGACGAGCGCCGCGAAACCGGCGGCCAGCCGAAGCAGCAACTGCACGCCAGGCCTCAAGGTGCTGGTCGGGTGCGGCAGCGCGTAGCGCCGGGCCAGCCACCACAACGCAGCGACGAGCGGTAGCAACAGGGCCAGCAGCACGGCAAACAGCAGCAGCGCGTGTTGGCCCAGGGTTTGAACCAGCGCGGTGGAAAAATCGGGAGCAAGCATCGCCGCAGCTTAAAGCCTCTACCCCCTGGCGGTCTTGCCGGCCAGCGACGGGCCCGTCATTGTGCCGCGGGTGCGCTATCAATAAAGTAGCTGCTTGCGCTTTCTGGACGGGGGCTGGAGGCCAATTTGATCCATATTTTTCGGACGATGCCAGTGCTGCACCGCCTGCACTGAACACCGCCACACGGCGGGTGCCGGCCTGCTGAAGCGACCCAGCGCCGATAATCCGGCATGACTTCTTCCCCCTCGACTTCCCCTTCGACTTCCGGCGCTGCAAGCACTGACTTCGGTTCCCTGCCGCTCAGCCCTGCGATGCAGGCCAACCTCAAAACCCTGGGTTACCTGGCGATGACGCCGATCCAGGCGGCCAGTCTGCCACTGGCCCTGCTGGGCAAGGACCTGATTGCGCAGGCCAAAACCGGCAGCGGCAAAACCGCCGCCTTTGCCATTCCGCTGCTGGCCAACCTCAACGCGCGGCGATTTGCGGTGCAGGCCATGGTGCTGTGTCCGACCCGCGAACTGGCCGACCAGGTTGCCACCGAAATCCGGCGCCTCGCGCGTGCTGAGGAAAACATCAAGGTGGTGGTGCTGTGCGGCGGCGTGCCGCTGCGCAACCAGACCGCCAGCCTGGAAAACGGCGCCCACATCGTGGTCGGCACGCCGGGCCGCATCATGGACCACCTGGGGCGCGGCCACCTGACGCTGGAAGCGCTGAACACGCTGGTGCTCGACGAAGCCGACCGCATGCTGGACATGGGTTTCTTCGAGGACATCGTCACCGTGGCGAAACAGTGCCCGAAAGAACGCCAGACCCTGCTGTTTTCGGCGACCTATCCCGAAGGCATCGCGAAGCTGAGCCAGCAGTTCATGAAGACGCCGCAAACGATCACAGTGCAGGCGCAGCATGAAAAAACCAGGATCCGGCAGCGCTGGTACCAGGTGCCCGACAGTGACCACGACGAGGCGCGGCTGGGCGCGGTGGCGCAAGTGCTGCGGCACTTCCGTCCGGCCAGCACGCTGGCGTTTTGCAACACCAAGTCGCAGTGCCGGTCACTGGTGGCTTATCTGAAGGAGCAGGGTTTCAGCGCGCTGGCGCTGTTCGGCGAACTCGAGCAACGCGAGCGCGACCAGGTGCTGGTGCAGTTTGCCAACCGCAGCTGCTCGGTGCTGGTGGCCACCGACGTGGCCGCACGCGGCCTGGACATCGCGCAACTGGCGATGGTGATCAATGTCGATGTGACGCCGGATGCCGAAGTGCATATCCACCGCATCGGCCGCACCGGCCGTGCCGACGAAGAGGGCTGGGCCATCAGCCTGGCCAGCATGGACGAGATGGGTTACGTCGGAAAAATCGAGGTGATGCAGAAAGCCGAGTCCGAGTGGCACAAGCTCAGTGAGCTGGCACCGGCCAGCAACGAGCCGCTGCTTCCGCCCATGGTGACGCTGCAGATCGTCGGTGGCCGCAAGGAAAAAATCCGCGCCGGCGACGTGCTGGGCGCGCTGACTGGCGACGCCGGCAACATCCCGCCGTTCACGCGCGAGCAGGTCGGCAAGATCAACGTCAACGAGTTTTCCACCTATGTCGCGGTGGATCGCACCCTCGCCAGTCAGGCGCAACAAAAGCTGGCCAACGGCGGCGTCAAGGGCAAAAGTGTGAAGGTGCGCTTCATGGACGAGGCTTGAACCAGCACCGAACTAGCACTGAAACTCTGAAGTTAGTTTTCTTTCTATCTAAGGATCTTTATGAGCGCACCTGACTACAGCGGCTACTGGACTGGCAAATTTGAAGGAACAAATTCTGGCGGTCTTGCTGTGGACATAAGTCAAGTCGAAGGCCAAATCTCAGGTACGGCTAAATTCAGTGAGCCCTCACTTGGTCAGTATGAATACACGTTGTCCGGTGTGGCTGCAGAACCGCTATCTCTTCGACTCGTACCCAGCCGAGGTTCTGCTCATCTGAGTTTGGGAAGGCTTCAAATACTTGCATCGATCGATAAGGATCACACGCTGCAGGGTCGGTGGAAATCCGATATCGATACAGAAGGAATTTTCAGCGTAAACCGTTTTGCAGCGCCAAGCATCAGAGCTGATCTTCCAAAAATGAATTCAGTTTTTCTCGTGCATGGTCACGACGAAGGTGCAATGCACGCAGTAGCGCGATTTCTGGAGCAACTTGGCGTGGTCCCAGTTATTCTTCAAGAGCAGATAAATCGTGGAATGACCGTCATCGAAAAGTTTGAGGATTTTGCAAGTCGAGCTGGCTTTGCAGTCGTATTGATGACTCCAGATGACTTAGGGCATGCTGTGGGTGTTGAGCAAGATAAAAAGCATCGACCGCGACAAAATGTTGTTTTGGAGTTGGGATACTTCGCCGCAAAACTTGGGAGAGACAAAACCTTTGTACTTTTGAAAGGTGAGATTGAAATGCCTTCAGATGTATTGGGCCTTGTCTACGAAACTATGGATAGGTCGGAAGGATGGAAGATCCGTTTAGCAAGAGAACTCAAGGCTGCAGGTTTTTCAATCGACCTAAACAAAGCAATTACATAGTCAACTTTATGACCGACTGATCGCTTTTGCATTGCGGTCAGCCATGGGAGCGTAAAAATGTTGGAATTTTTTGGCCGTCTAATAGCGGGTCTTTTGCCAACCGCTATTAAATCGCTGACTGATCGCACGAGGCTTAAAATTGTTTGCGGATGGAACCAACAACCCAACGAAGATGACGTTGGAAACTATCTAGCAATGTGGGTAAAAATAATCAACCCTACGTCCCTTCCTTTGTATTTCGAAAGGATTGTGGCTGTAGATCAGGATGGTGAAGTTTTCTATCCAAGTTTTTATCCCGTGAAAGCCGGTGACGAAATCGCGCCCAGAAACAATATTATTGGTTTTATTCCTTGTGGACACGTAACTCCATTGCAGCCAAAAGAGTTGCATGTCTATGACAGGATGGAACGAAAGCATATTGTCAAAGGACGGGTGCTTCGGAAGATTGTTGATGGCTTGGCTACAGAGAGGGAGCGGCTTGAAAAACTTGGTATTGCTGTCCATCCTTCGCGACCTTATCCGGGGTGATGTTTCGCAGGGCTTCCGGCTTGACAGCGATTGCTTGGAAAAACCAAGAGCAAAACCTTGCTAAAGCTGATAACTGACGGACGTAAGCAGCTAAAAAAGGGAGCGAGGGGCGGCTTGCCAGGCGGTCTGTAGGCGAATGTGCTGCGATTGCGTCAGGTGCGGTGGCGGCCTCGAATGAGGTACTCGCGCGACTTGCAGGCAGGGCCATTTTTTGTCCTCACAATCAACATGGACGGTGATGCCCGGCCCGCAGTGAATGCTGCCGAAGCCGTCGCGCCTCACCCCCGCCTTCTTCAGTTTTTGCAGCCAGCGCTTGCAGGCTGCTGCACCCCTTCAGGACGCATTCCCATGGTCAGGCTTAAATTTTCCATCGAACTCGGCTACCAGGTGGCCGATATGGGCTGCGATTTCGTCTTCAATATCCACGCGGCGCAGACGCGCCAGCAAACCGTGGTGTATGAAACACTCGGCATCAGCCAGGTCTTGCAGCCCGACATTTACACCGACGCCGTGAGCCACAACCGCTACCTGCGTTTTCACGCCGACCCCGGGCCGCTGACGGTGAATTACGCCGCCACCGTGGACGTGCACCACTTTCGCGAGCTGCCCGACACGCTGTCCGAGATCGGCGTGCTGCAGCTGCCCGGGCAGGTGCTGCCGTATCTCTATCCCAGCCGCTACTGCCAGTCCGACCGGCTGCACCGGCTGGCCGTCAAGGAATTTGGCCATTTGCGCCAGGGCTACAGCCGGGTGCAGGCCATCCGCGACTGGGTCAACCAGCGCGTGACCTTCACCTCCAACAGCTCGACCGGCACCACCACGGCGGTGGACACGCTGATCGACGAGGCCGGCGTCTGCCGGGACTTTGCGCACCTGATGATTGCCTTGTGCCGCGCGGTGAACATTCCGGCACGTTTTGTCAGCGGGATTGACTACGGCGCTGACCCGGCGCTGGGCCCGACCGACTTCCACGCCTATGTCGAGGTTTATGTGGGCCACCGCTGGTATATGTTCGACCCCTCGGGCACGGCGATTCCCATGGGATTTGTGCGTTTGGGCACCGGCCGGGACGCCGCGTCGGCAGCATTTGCCAGCCTGTTTGGTGGTGTGATTTCATCAGCACCGGTGATCAGCATCGAGGCCTTGCCCGATGACAGCGGCCAGCTGGTGCTGCCCGAACACACCAGCGATGGCTTGTCCACCGCCGGTATGGCCGACTGAGGGGTGACTCAGGCGCCGGGGTTGGCGGCAGCGCGCCGGCGCCGTTCCATCCAGGCCTGCAGTTCGCCCACCACGCCCTTGCGGAAGGCCAGCACGCAGATCACAAAAATCACGCCGATGATCACGCTGACCCAGGAGCCGACCTTGTCGGCCAGCATGTTCTGCAGCGAGATCACGATGCCGGCGCCGAACACCGGGCCGAAGAAGGTACCCACACCGCCCAGCAGGGTCATCAGGATCACTTCGCCCGACATCGACCAGTGCGCATCCGACAGCGTGGCAAAACCCATCACCAGCGTCTTGAGTGAGCCGGCCAGCCCGGCCAGCCCGGCCGACAGCACAAAAGCCAGCAGCTTGTAGCGGTCCACGTTGTAGCCCAGCGAGATGGCGCGCGCTTCGTTTTCGCGGATCATCTTGAGCACCTGGCCAAACGGTGAACGCACGATGCGCGAAATGCCCAAGAAGCAGCCGACGAAAACCGCGACCACCAGGTAGTACAGGGCGGTGTCGGACTCCAGCGACACCAGGCCGAACAGCGCGCCACGCGGCACGCCCTGCAGCCCGTCTTCGCCCCCGGTGAACGGCGCCTGCAGGCAGACGAAATACACCATTTGCGCAATCGCCAGCGTGATCATGGCGAAGTAAATGCCCTGCCGCCGGATGGCGACTGCGCCGACCACCAGGCCGATCAGCGCCGAAGCGACCACACCCGCCAGAATGCCGAGCTCGGGCGTGAAGTTCTGCGATTTGATGAACCAGCCGGTGACATAGGCAGCCGAACCAAAAAACGCCGCGTGGCCAAAGGACAGCAGGCCGGTGAAGCCGAGCAGCAGGTTGAAGGCGCAGGCAAAGATGGCGAAGCACAGCAGCTTCATCACGAACACCGGGTACAGCCCGAGCATGGGCGCCACCAGCGCCAGTGCCAGCAGCGTGATGTAGGTGATGCGGATGAGTTTGGCGGCTGGGGACATCGGCTTGTTGTCAGGGGAGGTGGGGGCATGGGCCATGACTCAGGCCTCCTTGCCGAAAAGACCCGCGGGCCGGAACATCAGCACGATCACCATGATGACAAACACCACGATGTTGGAGGCCTCGGGGTAAAACACGCGGGTCAGCCCTTCGACGATGCCCAGGCCCAGGCCGGTCACGATGGATCCCATGATGGAGCCCATGCCGCCGATCACGACCACGGCGAACACCACAATGATCAGGTTGGAGCCCATGAGCGGGTTGACCTGGATGATGGGCGCAGCCAGCACACCGGCCAGCGCGGCCAGCGCGGCACCGGCGCCGTAGGTCAGCATGACCATCATGGGCACGTTGATGCCGAAGGCTTGCACCAGCGCCGCGTTTTCGGTGCCGGCGCGCAGGTAGGCGCCCAGGCGGGTGCGCTCGATCAGGTACCAGGTGCCCAGGCAGACCATCAGCGACACCAGCACCACCCAGGCGCGGTAGTTCGGCAGGATCATGAAGCCCAGATTGGTGGCCCCGGACAGCAGTTCGGGCACGTTGTAGGACTGCCCGGACGCGCCGTACAGTTCGCGGAACACGCCCTCGAAAATCAGCGCCAGGCCAAAGGTCAGCAGCAGGCCGTACAGCGGGTCGAGCTTGTACAGGTGCTTGAGGAACAGCCGCTCGATGACCACACCGAGCGCGCCGACAATCAGCGGCGCCAGGATCAGCGCCGCCCAGTAATTGATGCCGAACTTGTCGAGCATGATCCAGGCCGCAAACGCGCCCAGCATGTACAGCGCGCCGTGCGCAAAATTGACCACGCCCAGCAGGCCGAAAATAACTGCCAGCCCGAGGCTGAGCATGGCGTAAAACGCGCCGTTGACCAGGCCCAGCAACAGCTGGCCCAGAAAGGCTTGAAGGGGAATGCCGAAAATTTCCATGGAGGCCCGTCAGTTCACGTGCTGAAAAAGCGGAAGTGGCCGCCCACCGGGGCGGGCGGCCACCAGCGCTCAGCTTACTTCTTGATCAACGCGCACTTGGACTCGGCCACCGTGGTGAAGGCCTGTTCCGCAGGAACCCTGGCCACGGTCTTGTAGTAGTCCCAGGGCGTGGTGGAGTCCTTGGCCGACTTGACCTGGAACAGGAACATGTCGTGCATCATGCGGCCATCGGCGCGGATCTGACCCTTGTGATAGAAGTCGTCGATCTTCATGCCCTTGAGCTTGGCCATGACCTTGTCACCGTCGGTGGTGCCGGCAGTCTGCACCGCTTTCAGGTAGTTCATCGTGGCAGAGTAGTCGGCAGCCTGCAGGCTGGACGGCATGCGCTTGTACTTCTCAAAGAATCGCTTGGCGAACTTGCGTGAGGCATCGTCCTGGTTCCAGTACCAGCTGTCGGCCAGTTGCAGGCCTTCGGTGTTGGCCAGTCCCAGGCTGTGGACGTCGTTGATGAACACCAGCAGGCCGGCCACTTTCATGGACTTGGTGATGCCGAATTCCTTCGCGGCTTTCATGGCATTGGTGAAGTCACCACCGGCATTGGCCAGCGCAAGCACCTGCGCCTTGGACGATTGCGCCTGCAGTAGGAAGGACGAGAAGTCGGAAGCGTTCAGCGGGTGGCGCACGGAGCCGACGACGGTGCCGCCGTTGGCCTTGACCACGGTGGAGGCATCGGCTTCCAGCGAGTGGCCGAAGGCGTAGTCGGCGGTGAGGAAGTACCAGTTCTTGGCACCGGACTTGACCAGCGCACTGCCGGCCACCTTGGCCAGCGCCACGGTGTCGTAGGCGTAGTGAACGGTGTAGGGCGAGCAGGCTTCATTGGTCAGGCGTGCCGAGCCGGGGCCAATGGCGATGAAGGGGCGTTTCTTTTCCTGGGCCACCGTGGCCATGGCCAGGGCGGTGCCCGAGTTGGTGCCGCCCAGCAGCATGGACAGGTTGTCCTTGTCCATCCATTCGCGGGCCTTGGAGCTGGCGACGTCAGCCTTGTTCTGGTGGTCGGCGGACAGCACCTCGATCGGGCGGTTCAGCACCTTGCCGCCGAAGTCCTGCACGGCCCACTTGACCATTTCAGCGCCGGCCGGGCCGTCGATGTCGGCATACAGGCTGGACATGTCGGTGATGAGGCCGATCTTCACGGGGCCGGTGTTCTGGGCCGAAGCGGCGGCGCCGAGTCCGATGGCCATGGCGGCAACGAGGGTCTTGAGTTTCATGGGGTCTCCTTGGGTTGTGGTCGAAAACGAAAAAAAGGGATCAATGGGCGGGCGGTTCAGACGCCCAGGTATTCCTGCAGCATGCCCATGTTCTGGGTCAGTTCGTTCTGGGCAAACTGCTTGACGATGGTGCCGTGCTCCATCACGTA
>CAMLDT010000027.1 GCA_946479075.1 uncultured Polaromonas sp. | reverse complement strand
AGCGCATGGCGCAGACCAGACCGTAAGACGCGCAGCACACCGGCAGCAGCCCCAGCCCAGCCGCCAGCAGGCGTTGCCACAGTTCAACGTCCAGCATGGCGACCTGCACCGCCGACAGGCTGACACCGGCGCGCAGCAGCAGACCTTCGGTCGGTGTGGTCACCAGCTGGTACAGCACGGCCAGCGGCAGCGCCACCGCCAGCAAGGCACACGCCCAGGCAAAAGCGCTGTTCAGGCGCTGCACGTCCGGTCCCGACAGCGTGGCGGCAGTCAATCTGGTTTTCATACGGCACCCCTTGTGTTGAGGCGGTCAGTATGCGCCATTATTTTCTGCGAAACAATAATTAATTACTGTAAAACATGAATAATTTGAAATTTAAACCCGTTTCAGGTCACACCTGCTTGAACCGCTGCAGACGTGGCGGGCAAGGGCGACTCTGGTAAGGTCAGCCCCAAACCACTGGCGCGGCCACGCCGCCCGCCCACCGCAGGAGACTTTTCCCATGCCATCCCCCACCCCTTCTTTCCAGCCCTTGCAGGGCGTGCGCATCCTGAGCCTGGCGCTGAACCTGCCCGGCCCGGCCGCGCTGATGCGCTGCCGCCGCATGGGCGCGACCTGCCTCAAGCTCGAACCGCCCGCCGGTGACCCGATGCGCCAGTACAACCCGGCCGCTTACGCCGCGCTGCATGAAGGTGTGAAGGTGAGCACGGCCGACCTCAAGACCGGCGAGGGCCAGAAAGTGCTGCAGCGTGAGCTGGCCAAAACCGATGTGCTGATCACCTCCTTCCGCCCGTCAGCCATCGAGAAGCTGGGGCTGGGCTGGAAGCAACTCCAGGCCCTGAACCAGGCCCTGTCGCACGTCGCCATCGTCGGCGCGCCCGGTGCGCTCGGTGAAGAGCCCGGCCACGACCTGACCTACATGGCCGACCAGGACCTGGTGCCTGGCCTGGAGCTGCCACCCACGCTCTACGCCGACATGGGCGGCTCGTTGATGGCCAGCGAAGCCGTGTTGCAGGCGGTGCTGCGCCAGCGCGAGCCTTATACCGGCAGCGGCGACCCGCACCCGCAGGGCGTGTTTCTTGAAGTGGCGCTGTCCAAAGCCGCCAGTTACCTTGGCCTGCCACGTGCCTGGGGCCTGACGAAACCCGGCGCCGCCGTCGGTGGCGGCCACGCTGGTTACCGCATTTACCCGTGCAAGGATGGGCGCGTGGCGGTGGCGGCGCTGGAGCCGCATTTTGCGGCGAGCCTGTGCGCCGCGTCAGGCGTGGCGATGAAAGACATGGCCACCATGTTTGCGCCCGCGACGCATGAAGCTGTCGCTGCTTTCCTGCTCACGCAGACTTGCGCGCAACTCGACAAGCTGGCGGTGGCTGAGGATATTCCGATGCACACGCTATCAAATAAGTAGCTGGTGACGACCGCCCCATAAGGGCTGGAGGCCGATTTCTTCATGAACTGCGAGACGGCGATGCCCGCTGCGCTTCCGGCCCCCCCTGCGCCTCAGCTCCGGCGGACACCCATCGTGCATAGCGGAAATCCCTGATCCCCTTCACCTTGCCCTCCGCAAATGCGAGCACCACCCAATAACCTGGCGACCCGCGTCCCTCATCCGCC
The DNA here is from genome assembly GCA_946479075.1 of uncultured Polaromonas sp. The sequence continues at coordinate 22,848 of CAMLDT010000027.1, read as the reverse complement.
TCGGTGTCCACCCACAGCCCGGGCCGGCCTTCCAGGTTGAGCGGCGTCACGCGCAGCCCCTGCGTTTTGGCTTCGTAATTCGTGAAGTACTCGCCGCCGCGCGCCTGCATGGGCTTGCGACGCGCCACCAGGTCCAGCTTCACGTCCTGGCCCAGCATCTCCCGCAGGCCGTCGAAGTCCCGGGCATTGAAACGCTCGGCATAAGCGGCCAGCAGGGCCTGGTCTTGCGGTGACAGGCGGGGTGGCGGTGCCGCGTCGTCGGCTTGCCCGGCGAGCTCACGCAGACGCGCGCGGCCGCGGTGCAGCGCCGCCTTGACAGCCGGCACGGTGCTGCCCATCACGCCAGCTGCTTCTTCCAGGGCATAACCCAACACGTCCACCAGGATGACGGTGCTGCGCTGCGCAGGCGCCAGGCGTATGAAGGTTCGCAGGGCTGCGGTGGCCACATGACGGCGGTCGGCCGCTTCGGCCTGCGTGTCAATCATGGCTTCCACGTCTTCGTCGGCAAACACCGACTGCTCACGCGAGCGGCGCCGCAGGCAATCCATCGCCGTGTTGTGTGCAATCCGAAACACCCACGCCTCCAGGTGCTGCACGGCCTGCGCGTCGTAGCTGTCGTTGGCCTTGATCAGCGTTTCCTGCACCACGTCTTCGCCGTCCAGCATCGAGCCCATCATGCGCGCGCAGTAGCGGTGCAGGCGGGCGCGCAGCTGTGTCATCAGCTCGGGGAAGTCGGGATCAGGCAGGGGCGGGTCGGGCAGTTGGGTCGGGCGCATGGGAGCCTTGGTTAAAAAAACTGGATGCAGGGTCAAAGCCGCAATGACACAGCGAAGACGTTTGGCAGGGGTGAAAGGATGCGGTACCCGCGAAAAATATTTCCGGATCGTTTAGGCCCCGCCCTTCGTCTTTTGTCAGCAGGCACCAACGAAAGGATACAAGCCCATGCAGCACACCCATCAACCCACGGAATTCACCCCCACCCAGCGCTGGGTGCTGGGGCTGACCGCAGCCGGCTCCTTCATGGCCGTCCTTGACGCGATGGTGGTGACCACCGCCCTGGACACGCTGCGGCACGACCTGGCCGCCTCCGTCGAGGCGCTGGAGTGGACGGTCAACGCCTATTCGCTCTGCTTCGCCACGCTGCTGATGACGGGTGCGGCGTTGGGCGATCGCTTCGGGCGGCGCCGCATGTACGTGCTGGGGCTGCTGCTGTTTGCGCTGGCGTCGGCGGCCTGCGCAGTGGCACCGGGCACGGGCTGGCTGATCGCGGCGCGGGCCGTGCAGGGCGCGGGGGCGGCGCTGGTCATGCCGATTTCGATGGCGCTGCTGGGCGCGGCGTTTGCGCCGGCGCAACGCGCCAGGGCGCTGGGACTTTTTGCCGGGATCACCGGGCTGGGCGTGCTGGCGGGGCCGCTTGTCGGCGGCGCCATCGTGCACGGGCTGGCCTGGCAGTGGATCTTCTGGATCAACCTGCCGGTGGCCCTGGGGGTGGTGTGGCTGACGCTGGCCAAGGTGCCGGAAGGCAGGGCTGCGTCGGCGCCGCTGGATCTGTTGGGCGCTGCGCTGATGACCACCTCGCTGCTCGGCTTTGTGTGGGGCCTGGTGCGCGGCAACCGCGATGGCTGGGGCAGCGCAGAGGTGCTGTTGTCGCTGGGCGGCGGCGCTTTGCTGGGGGCCTGGTTCGTGGCCTCGCAGCGATTGCGTGCCTGGGACGCGATGGTGCCGCCGCGGCTGTTCCGCTCACCGGTGCTGGCGGTGGGGCTGGCCGTGAGCTTCCTGCTGACGGCGTCGCTGCTCGGCACGCTGTTTTTCATGGCGCAGTTCTTTCAGGTGGTGTGGCAGCTGTCGCCGCTGGCCGCAGGCGCCAGCATGCTGCCCTGGACAGCCACGCTGTTCCTGGTGGCGCCGGTGGCAGGCGGCCTGGTCAAGCGCGTGGGCGAAAAGGCGCTGGTGGTCGTGGGCCTGGTGCTGCAGGCGGTGGGCCTGGTGTGGCTGGCGGCGCTGGCGTCACAGGGCGCCGATGCCGGCTACGGCATGTGGGTGTTGCCGCTCGCGGTGGCCGGCGGCGGCATTTCGATGGCCATGCCCGCGGTGCAAAGCGCCGTGCTGGGCGCGGTAGAGCCGCCCGACATGGGCAAGGCGGCGGGCCTGTTCAACACCTTGCGGCAACTGGGCGGCGTGTTCGGCGTGGCGCTGGCGGTCGCCGTGTTCACGCAGGTCGGCGGCTATGCCAGCCCGCAGCAGTTCGGCGCCGGCTTCACGGCGGTGTTGATGGTGACCGCGGCGCTTTCGCTCGCCGGCGCGGCGGTGGGCTGGCGGCTGAAACCGCGCACAGCCCAGAACAATACGGCGGCAATACAAGGAGTGAAATCATGAACATGAAAACAGTGGTGGTGCGTTACACGGTCAAGCCGGAACTGGCCGATGAAAACCAGCGGCTGATCGAGCAGGTGTTTGCGCAGCTTGCGCGGGACAAGCCGGCGGGCTTGCGGTATCAGACGTTTCGGCTCGACGACGGGGTGAGCTTCATGCACGTGGCCACGCGTGAAGGCGAGGCAGACGAGAGTCCGCTGATGAAGGTGGAAGCGTTCCGCGCTTTCCTGGCGGGCATCAGGGATCGCTGCGTGGCGCCACCGGTGCAGACGGAAGTGGGGATGATCGGGCTTTACACCGGACTTTGACGGGCTTTGATGGGCTTTGCGGGCATTACCTGGCTTGAGGTTTGGCACCAGCCGCCAGGAAGGCGAACAAGCGCCCAGCCGGCTGCGTCTTCGCCAGGCCCGGCAAGGCGCAGACCACCAGCGAGCGTTTGGCCCACACATCGGCCAGGGGCCGCACGGTAAGCCGCTTGTGGTCCTTCGTCAGCACGGCCGCCGGCATCACCGCCGCACCCACCCCCTGCCCCACCAGCGTGCGTATCGCGTCAAAACTGCCGAGGCTGGCGCGCAGGCGCATCGGTTTGCCGAGCCGCGCGGCCTGCAGGCTCAAGTAGGTGTGCAGCGCGCTGGTGGTGGCGTAGCCGACCAGGTCGGTGTCCAGCGCCTGCGCAAAGGCAACACTGCGCTGGCGCGCCAGCGCATGGCCGCGCGGCAACACCAGAACCAGCGGGTCCTTGCAGAAAAAGGCCGTTTGCAGGCCGGTCATGTCCTCGACATCCGATGCAATGCCGATGTCCGTCGCGCCCTGCCGCACCGCCTGCACCGTCAGGTGGCTGGCGCTTTCCTCGACCACGGTGTCTATGGCCGGATGCTGCTGCAGAAACTTTGCGAGCAACGGCGGCAGATGTTGCACCAGCGCCGCCGTGTTGCACATCAGGTGGATCTTGCCAAGCGCGCCGCGGCCATGCAGGGCCAGTTCGCCGCGCAGCTGCGCCATCTGCGCCAGCACCGCGTGGGCGTGGCGCAGCAGGGCCTCGCCGGCCGGTGTGGGCTTCACCCCGCGCGAATGGCGGCTCAGCAGCGCGACGCCGGCCTGTTCTTCCATGCCGCGCAGCCGCGCACTGGCGGCGGCCAGCGTCAGATGTGCGCGTTCGGCGGCGGCGGTCATGCTGCCGGCTTCGCAGGCAAACACAAAAAGCTGAAGATCGGTCCAGTCAAAACGCATCTCGTTGCCCATGAATCAACACAGCGCTGAGCCTACCTCAAGCAAAGACAGATGGTCACGGCAGCCACGCCGCGCGACACTGCAGGCCCTGGTTTTACGGAGCGCACATGTTTGTCCCGACCACCCACGAGTTCATGCTCGTGAGTTTTGTTTTTTTCGCCGCAGGCGGTGTCAAGGGCGTGCTGGGCATGGGCCTGCCGACGGTGGCCATGGGCCTGCTCGGGCTGATGATGCCGGTGGCCGAGGGCGCCGCACTTCTGGTGTTGCCCTCGCTCGTGACCAATCTCTGGCAGATGGCACGTGGCGGGCATTTGCGCACGCTGGCAAAGCGGCTTTGGCCGCTGCTGGCCGGCGTCTGCCTCGGTGTGGCACTGGGTCGCGGCTGGATGAGCGGCGCAGCCGGCGGTGCCATGTTGTGGCTGGGCCTGAGCCTGGTGATGTATGCGGCGGCCGGACTGATGGGACTGCGCCTGCCGCCGCCACAGCCGCGGCATGAGATGGTGGTTTCGGGCATTGCCGGCATGCTGACCGGACTGCTGACGGCAGCCACAGGTGTCTTCGTGCTGCCGGCTGTTCCTTACCTTCAGGCACTGAAGCTGAAGAAGGACGAGATGGCGCAGGCGCTGGGCCTGTGTTTCACGGTCTCGACCATCGCGCTGGCCGTCACGCTGGCCGGCAGCCGGCACCTCAACGCAGACTCCGCCGCGCAGTCGATGCTGATGCTGATGCCTGCGCTGCTGGGCATGTGGCTGGGCCAGCGCCTGCGCGACGAGTTGAGCCAGGACAGCTTTCGCGCCTTCTTCATGTGGGGGCTGCTGGCGCTGGGTGGCTGGCTGGTCTGGCAGGGTTTATGAACAAAAATAGCCTCCAGCCCTTGTCCCACGGGCGCAAGCAGCTATCAAACAGATAGCAAACCGGGAAGCCCCTAACGCGGCGCAGGCAAACGCCCCAACACCTTTTCAAGCGCCAGGCCAATCGCAATCAGCCGCCGGTCGCTGCCGGCTGGCCCATCCAGTTCCAGCCCGACAGGCAGGCGGCTGCTGGCACCCAGGCCCATGGGCAGCTGGATGCCGGGAATGCCGGCGTTGCTGCCGGGATCGGTGTTCTGGATGAACAGGCCGAAGTTCTCCACGCTGCTGGCCTCGGGCGTCGCCGGCAGCGCAGTGCGCGGCACGGTGGGAAACACCAGCGCATCGAGCCGCTGCCCGGCAAAGGTGTCGGCATACAGCTTGACCAGCGCAGGCCGGTGCACGGTCATCGCCGCCTGGTAGATCGGCGCGGCATCGACCAAGCCGTTCGGCCCGGGCAGCTTGCGCGTCAGCACCAGGGCCTCGTAAGTGCCCTTCACATCCGGGCTGACAATGCCCGCGACCATCTGGTTGATGCTGATGCCGGTGTTGTAGCGGGCCAGGTAGGCCACCATGTCGTCATACGCCTCGTACATCGCCACCGGAAAACCGACCTTGCCGTTGAGATCGGCGAGCTGCGGCATGGCGACATCGATCACGGTCACGCCGGCCGCCTTAATGCGGACCAGCGCAGTTTCCCAGGCGGCCCGCGTGTCGCTGTCCAGGTTGGCCAGAAAGCCGGGCACCACGCCGAGGCGAACACCTTGAAGGTCGGCGGGCAGCAGCGCGGGCGCGCCGGTTACCACGCGGTCCAGCAACTCCACGTCGGCCATGGCCACGGCCATCGGTCCGGCCGTGTCACGGGTGTGCGAGATCGGTGCAATGCCGCCCTGCGGATAACGCCCCATGCTCGGCCGCAGCGAAGCGCAGCCATTGAGTGCGCAGGGGATGCGCAGCGAACCGCCGGTGTCGGTGCCCAAGCCGGCAGGCGCCATGCGCGCACCCAGTGCGGCGGCGCTGCCGGCCGACGAGCCGCCGGCCATCTTGCTGGCGTCATAGGCATTGCGTACACCGGGGTTGGGCCCGGTGTTGAAGGCCGGGTTGTAGCCCGAAATGCCGAAGGCCAGCTCGTGCATATTGGTCTTGCCGAGCACGATGGCGCCGGCATCGCGCAGCTTTTGCAGCACGGGTGCATCGGCAAGGGGCACAAAGGTTTTCAGCGCGGGTGTGCCGGCGGTGGCAGGCAGGCCCCGGGCCTGGATGTTGTCCTTGACGACGATGGGCACGCCCTGCAGCGGCAGGCAGGCACCGCCCCCGGCGCGGCGCTGGTCGGCCGCGCGCGCGGCCTGCAGGGCGCCGGTTTCGTCCAGCGTGACAAAGGCGTTGAGCTCAGGCCGGCCTTTGGCGCGTCCCAGATAGGCTTGCATCAGGGCTTCGCTGCTCAGCTCACCACTGCAGATACGCGTGGCGGCTTCGTTGGCGGTGAGCGTGTCGATGTCTGGCGTGCCGCGCAGGCCGCCCGGTCCGCTGCAGGCGGACAGCGCGGCGGCCGCCGCCAGCGCACTGCAGGTGTGTGGAAGGGAAAAACGGGCCATGGTCGCTCCTGGTGGGGTGTTGCTTGCCGCGAAATCATCGCGTTTGCCGTGCAGGCTGTCTGTCATCGAAACCAATGACACGGCAGATTGACCGGCACGGTGGTTGGCGCTAGTCTTGCTAGATCACACGGTCTTCAACCGCTCCCCGTTCCCCGGTTTCTTTGTGGAGGCCTGTCATGTTTCTTTCCGGCAATGAGCAACGCGCCCTGGCCACCTGCTTTTCGCTGCTGGCCGAAGATCTGAACGAGCGCGAGATCCGCGAGCGCATGGGCGAGGCCACGCTGGCGCTGTTCCGCGCCAACCACTTTGCCTCTTACATCTGGAGCGCGCCGGCAGGCTGCTTTTCGCAGCCCGTGGCCATCAACATGGACCCGGCCAACCTGCAGCGCTACGAGGCCTGGTACCAGTACCGCGACCCGATCACCTTCGCGCTGCAATCCCGCCGCCATGCGACCCTGGTCAGTGAAGTGATGCCGCGCCGGGAGTTCCTGAAAACCGAGTTCTTCAATGACTTCCTGGCGCGCGACGGCCTGCACTGGGGCATCAACCTGCATGCCTTCGACGGCAACGAGGCGCTGGGCGATCTGCGCATCTGGCGCGGCCGCAGCGGCAGCGAGTTCACCGCCCATGACAAGCAACTGCTGGACCTGCTGGAGCCAGCCTTCGTGGCCGCGCTGCGTCGCGCGCGCCGCTCGCAGCCCGCCCCATCGACCCTGCCGCTGGCAGCCTTGAGCCGGCGCGAGCTGGAAGTGGCCCGCTGCGTCTGCCGCGGCCTGACCGACAAGGAGATCGCCCGCGAACTCGCCATCGCCCTGCCCAGCGTGCGCACCTACCTGCAGCGCCTGTTCGAAAAACTCGGCGTGCACCGCCGCGCCGGCCTGGCACAACTGGCGGACCGGCTGCACTGAGCCGCTTAGCCCTCCGGTACGCGACCAACATCCATAGCGGGCTGCGCCCGCGGCGTAAAGGCGGGAAGCATTTGCGTTTCATGGCTCACGGCCCGGAAGTTGCTGCAACCGGCTCGTTCCGTCATGGATGGCCCAAGGCTAATCCCGGCCCCGCAGGATGCTGAAGGCGACGGGCACTGTTTCGATAAAGTTCACACCGTCGGCTCAAGATCACTACAGATTTGATAGCTGGTGACGCCCGACTGGCGGGGGCTGGCGCCCGATTTGACTCCAAACCAGGAAGAAGGTGTCAGCGCGGCTTGCGAACCAGGGGTTTGTTTGCAGGCTTGCCCGACCCGTTGTCGCGCGGCGGCAGGCCAGTGTGCTGGGTCAGGAGGCGGCCCTTGACGGGGGTGGCAGGCTTCATGGCCACCGTCGTCGAGTTCTTCTTGCGCGCGCTGACATAACTGCCGTCGGTCATCGGCTGGAAGGTCGGGATCAAATGGTGTTTGCCGTTGCCGATCAGGTCGGCGCGCCCCATGGCTTTGAGCGCCTCGCGCAGCAGCGGCCAGTTGTTGGCATCGTGGTAACGCAAAAAGGCCTTGTGCAAGCGGCGGCGTTTGTCGCCGCGCACGATGTCCACCGTCTCGCTGTCGCGCGTGATCTTGCGCAGCGGGTTTTTGTTGGTGTGGTACATCGTCGTGGCCGTGGCCATGGGCGACGGGTAAAAGGTCTGCACCTGGTCAGCGCGGAAACCGTTTTTCTTGAGCCAGATCGCCAGGTTCATCATGTCTTCGTCGCTGGTGCCCGGGTGGGCCGCGATGAAATACGGAATCAGAAACTGCTTCTTGCCGGCTTCCAGGCTGTATTTTTCAAACAGCTGCTTGAACTTGTCGTAACTGCCGATGCCGGGCTTCATCATCTTGGTCAGCGGGCCCTGCTCGGTGTGCTCGGGGGCGATCTTGAGGTAACCGCCGACATGGTGCGTAACCAGCTCTTTCACGTACTCGGGGCTCTGCACCGCCAGGTCGTACCGCAGGCCAGAGCTGATCAGGATTTTCTTCACACCCTTGAGCGCCCGCGCGCGGCGGTACATCTTGATCAGCGGGTTGTGGTCGGTGTTGAGGTTGGAGCAGATGCCGGGGTAAACACAGCTCGGCTTGCGGCAGGCGGCCTCGATCTCGGGCGACTTGCAGCCAATGCGGTACATGTTGGCGGTCGGCCCGCCCAGGTCGGAGATCGCGCCGGTGAAACCCTTGACGGTGTCGCGGATGGCTTCGATCTCACGGATCACGGAATCTTCGGACCGGCTCTGGATGATGCGCCCTTCATGTTCGGTGATGGAGCAGAAGGTGCAGCCGCCGAAGCAGCCGCGCATGATGTTCACGGAAAAGCGGATCATTTCCCAAGCCGGGATCTTGGTCGCGCCGTCGTGGCTGCCGTTTTCGTCCTGGTAAGCCGGGTGCGGCGAACGCGCATACGGCAAATCAAACACGTAATCCATCTCGGCGGTGGTCAGCGGAATCGGCGGCGGCGTGATCCAGACGTCGCGCGCGGTCGCACCCTCGCCGTGCGCCTGCACCAGCGCCCGCGCGTTGCCGGGATTGGTTTCCAGGTGCAGCACGCGATTCGCGTGGGCATACAGTACGGCGTCGCTTTTGACCTGTTCGTAGGACGGCAGGCGGATCACCGAGCGATCACGCGGCGGCACCTTGATCTTGCCCTGCATATGGGACAAGGCGGGGTTGGGCACAAAGGTCAGCGGCTGGATGGTCGAGCCCACGTCTGTTCGGGCTGCTGCAGGCTTTCCCGTTCGGGCTGAGCCCGTCGAAGCCGGTGCGATCCCTTCAACAGGCTCAGGGCGAACGGAAACAAAAGGCGAGCCGGCCGACTCGGCCTTCGCCGCGACCTCTGCCGCCTCGTCCTCGCGGGCGCAGGTGGCGCCCTGCTCTTTCGCCTGCTCCGAAATCATCAGATAGGGATTGACATGCGCCTCGACCCGGCCCGGCGCATCGACGCTGGTCGAATCGATCTCGAACCAGCCCTCGGCCGTCTCGTCGCCGCTGCGGCGGATGAAGGCCGTGCCGCGGATGTCGGTCATGCGGGCCACCGGCTCTTTGGCGGCCAGGCGGTGCGCGATCTCGACAATCGCGCGCTCGGCATTGCCGTACAGCAGCAGGTCGCACTTGGCGTCCACCACGATGGAGCGGCGCACCTTGTCGGACCAGTAGTCGTAATGCGCTATGCGGCGCAGCGAGCCTTCGATGCCGCCGAGGATGATGGGCACGTCTTTGTAGGCTTCGCGGCAGCGCTGCGAATACACAATCGCCGCGCGATCCGGCCGCTTGCCGCCGATATCGCCGGGCGTGTAGGCGTCGTCGCTGCGGATCTTGCGGTCCGCCGTGTAGCGGTTGATCATCGAATCCATGTTGCCGGCGGTCACGCCGAAAAACAGGTTGGGCTTGCCCAGCGCCTTGAAGGGGTCGGCGCTTTGCCAGTCGGGCTGGGCGATGATGCCGACGCGAAAGCCCTGGGCTTCGAGCATGCGGCCGATGACCGCCATGCCGAAGCTCGGGTGGTCCACATAGGCATCGCCGGTGACGATGATGATGTCGCAGCTGTCCCAGCCCAGCTGGTCCATCTCGGCCCGGCTCATGGGCAGGAATTTCGACGTGCCGAAGCGGCTTGCCCAGTACTTGCGGTAGCTGGTCAGCGGTTTGGCGGCGCGCGCGAAAAAGGAGACGTCGATGGGGGCGTTCATGGGAGGCTTTGGGGCAACCGGCTATTTTAAGGTTTTACGCCTTCGCGCACACCCTGAATGGGTACTTTCGCTCTGCAGCGGGCCGAATCAGGCCCGAAAGCCGCCTGATCTGTGCATAAACCGCGACTCAGCCGCGAATCAGCCGCGAATCAGCGCCGGGCGTGGACGATCAGGCGGTCCAGCATGGCGCCCAGTTGCTGCCGTTCCGCGGCCGACAGGCAGCCAAAAATTTCGTCGTTGCGGCGTGCAATCAACGCCATCACCCGGCTCCACAGTGCGCGCCCGGCGGGGGTCGGCGCCAGCACCACACCGCGGCCATCGGTCTCGCTGGCATTCTTGCTGACCAGCCCGCGGTCGGCCAGCGCCTGGGCGGCACGGCTGGCCTGGCCTTTGTTGAGGTTGGCTTTGGCCGCCAGTTCCACCACCGACAAGGGCGCGAAGTTGCCAATGGCGGCGAGGCAACGTGCCTCGCCGACCGGCAGGCCGAACTCATCCGCGTAGGCATCGCTGCTGAACCTGTCGGTCAGCTTGTTGACCAGGTGCAGGCGGTAAGTGAGGAAGCGGTCCAGCGGCGGCAAGGCCGGGGGTTTACGCGCCATGTCCGCGTCCCGCCCCGCACTGCGCCTGCGCATTGGCGATCAGCGGCAACACCTGGTCGGCATGCTCGAAGCGGCTCATCAGCGACAGGCTCAGCATGGACAGCAGCAGCGGCGCCTGCGCCTCGCCCACACTGGCCAGCGCTTCGCACAGCGCGGTGTAACTGCGGTCCAGGTCGGCATCGGTCATGCGTTGAATCCTTTCTGTTCGAGGGTGTCCAGCAGCGGCGCCGCGTCCAGGCCGCGCCAGCGGCCCATCACATAGCCGTCCGGCCGAACCAGCACCAGCGCTTCAGCCCTGTCATCCGGCAGGCCGTAGCGCTGCCGCGCCTGGCCCAGCGTGTCGGCATCGGGTTCAATGGCCAGCACGGCGACGCCCTTTTCGGGCAAGGCGCGCAGTGCATCGGGTAAAGCGCCTTCTGCAAACACCAGGCACAACAGATCGCGGCCAAAACACTGCGTCAGGTGCAGGGGTCCGTCGGGGCCTGCCAGCAAGGCCTCGGGCGCAGGCGCGCCGGGTGCGGCCAGATCGCTGGCCCACTCACCTACTTGCGGGCCATTGAGCGGCGAGGTGGCATAGGTGATGGGCGAGGATTGCCGCGGGTTGATCAGCGGGCGCACATGGTCGTCGCTGAGCGCCAGCCGCAGGGTCGCCTCGCGCATCAGCCTGAAAGCGAAGTTGGGCGGCGCCATGAACTCGGTGCTTTTGGCGCCGTAAGCAATGTTTTCGCGCGCGGCATGCACGCGCTCCACCGAGTAGGAATCGAGCAGGCTGTCCGCCGCCCTGCCCTCAACCACGGCGGCCAGCTTCCAGGCCAGGTTGCCCGCGTCGTCCAGCCCGGAGTTGAGGCCGCGCACGCCGAAGATAGGCACCAGGTGCGCTGCATCCCCGGCAAAAAACACGCGGCCGTGGCGGTAGCTGTCCAGCGTCAAACACTTGGCGTTGTAAATGGAAATCCACAGCGGCTCCCAGGGTTCGTCCTCGCCGATCATGCGCAAATGGCTCTGCACGCGTGGCAACACGTTCTCAGGCTTGACCGCTTCGACCGGGTCTTCGTCGTCACGGATCTGGTAATCAATGCGCCAGATGTCGTCGGGCTGGCGGTGCATCAGGATGGTCGAGCCGGGGTTGGACGGCGGGTCGAACCAGGCCAGGCGCTCGACCGCGCGTTTCGTTTTTTGCACCACATCGACGATGACGTATTTGCCGTCGTATTGCGTACCCTTCAGTTGCAGGCCGAGTTGCTCGCGCACCGTGCTGCGTCCGCCGTCGCAGGCCACCACCCAGTCGGCGCGCACGGTGTACAGGCCGGCCGCGTCCTGGACATCGACCTCGGCGCCGGTGGCCAGCGGACGCACGGCGGCGACACGGCTCGACCAGCGCACATCCATGAGTTCAGTGCCCGCGCGGTGCGCAAACTCTTCCACATAAAACTGCTGGATGTTGACCATGGGCGCAAAGCGCTGGGTCGGCTCGCTGGGCATCTGGAAGTGCAACACCTCGGCGTCGCGGTAATAGCTGCGACCGCCGACCCAGGACAGGCCTTTATCCACCAGCGGCCGGTCGGCGCCGACCCAGCCCAGGATTTCCTGCGAGCGGCGCGACATGCAGATGGCGCGGCTGCCGCTGCAGTAAGCCTCATCGGCTTCGATCACCAGGCAGGCGATGCCCTGGCGCGAGAGCAAGGCTGCCAGCGTCAGGCCAACCGGCCCGCCGCCGGCGATCAGCACGGGGACATGTGGGGGAAGCGGGGATACATCGACGGCCATGGCTGCTTTTTTCCTTGCAGCCCGCACTATAAACCGATGTGGTTGCGCGCGCAACCACATGGCATCGGCAAAAAAAGCCCCGCTCAAAGGCGGGGCCAAACGGAGGAGACAGGAATCCGCTGCTTGTTTATTTGCGCAGGATGGCACGGGCCGCGGCCATGTCGCGGTCATACACGGCCTTGGCCTCGCGGCGGCATGCCGTGCGCTCGGCACCCGCCATGGCGGCACATTCAGCCAGCCACAGCTTGTAGCCGCCACCGGCTTCGTTGATGGCGGTGCGGTAGCGTTGCTGCGGCGTGGTGTCGGGCACAGCGCCGCGTTCGAGCAACTGCTCCTCCATCGCGACCGGCTGCGCCAGCGCTGCCGAAGCTGCCATCGCAAAAATGGCAGCGGTGAAAAAGGCGGAAAGTTTTGTCATGGGTGTGACCTCCTTGGGACTGGACAAACCCTCAGCGCCAAGAGCGGGCGAAGGGATGTGGGTTGGATGGTGAAGCGCTTTTCATCTTTTCCATCCTAGGGCGGGTCGCAAGCCACGGATGTAGGACAGTCTGCCGTCCTACGGTGGCGCTGGCCGCCTGCCGACACGTCCCGCACCGTGCGGCTTTTACGCTCTCCTCTACTCCCGCCCTGCCCCTATGCACCCTCTCCATGAGGCAGTCGCGTATTTGCCAGACGTTCATGCCTTCAGGGATTTACCGATGTTTTTCCGACTTGCTTTCCCTCGCCCCCGCCGCTGTTTGATCAATCGCGGAGGCCACTGACCATGGCGTCGCGAGCGCTCTGGAAAGGTGCCATCAGCTTCGGGCTGGTGCACATCCCGGTCTCATTGCACTCCGCAACCACAGAGAGCGGCGTGGACTTTGACTGGCTGGACAAGCGCAGCATGGACCCGGTCGGCTACAAGCGCATCAACAAGAAGACCGGCAAGGAAATCACCAAGGAAAACATCGTCAAAGGCGTGGAGTATGAAGACGGCCAGTACGTGGTGCTCAGCGCGGACGAAATCGCCGGCGCTTACCCCAAGACGACACAAACCATCGAGATTGAAAGTTTTGTGCCCAACACGGACATCCCTTTCGTCTATCTCGAACGACCCTATTACGTCGCACCGATCAACAAGGGCAAGAAGGTCTACGCGTTGCTGCGGGACACCCTGCTGAAAACCGGCCGCGTCGGTATTGCGCGCGTGGTTATCCAGACCAAGCAACACCTGGCCGTGCTGGTGCCCTCAGGCCCCGGACTGATTTTGAACCTGCTGCGCTGGGGCGCCGACATTCGCACCTGGGAAGACCTGGACCTGCCGCCGGAGGGCGCCAAAGCCGCAGGGCTGAGCGAGAAGGAACTGTCCATGGCCAAACAGCTGGTGGACGACATGACCGGCAAATGGAAGCCGGATCAGTTCACGGATTCGTTCAAGGACGACATCATGGCGCTGGTCAAGCAGAAGGTGAAGGAAGGCAAGCTTGAAACGGTGGAGCAGCCTGAGGAGGACGAGGGAAGCAACGGGCGCTCTGGCGCCAAGATCATCGACCTGACCGAACTGCTGCAGCGCAGCCTGCGCAACAAGGGCGGTGCGGCCAGCACCGCAAAGACAGCCGCAAAAACAACGGGCAAAAAGCCGGCAGCCAAAACTACCCGCAAGCCTGCAGCCCGGCGAAAGGCAGCCTGACACCGGGCGAACAGATGCGCGATGGCGAAAGCTGACGACCTTCTGGCGAGCTACCGCAGCAAGCGGGACTTCCAACGCACGCCGGAGCCGGCCGCCGGCGGGCGCCGCTCGAAAGCCCGGCGGTTTGTGGTGCAGAAACATGACGCCAGCCGGCTGCACTATGACTTCCGGCTGGAGATCGGCGGCACGCTGAAAAGCTGGGCCGTTCCCAAGGGACCCAGCCTGGATCCCAAGGTCAAGCGTATGGCGGTCCAGGTGGAGGACCATCCGATTTCCTATGGCAGCTTTGAGGGCAACATTCCTGAAAAGCAGTACGGTGCGGGCAACGTGATCGTCTGGGACCGCGGCACCTGGCTGCCGGTGGGCGACCCGGTGGCGGGGCTCCGAAGTGGCAAGCTGAAGTTCGAGCTGCAGGGCGAAAAACTCAAAGGCCACTGGACACTGGTGCGCATGCACGGCAAGGGCGACGAGCGCCAGCCGCCCTGGCTGCTGATCAAGGAAAAAGACGAGGAGGTGCGGTCCGCCGCCGACTACGACGTGCTGGAGGCGCTGCCCGACAGCGTCATTACCGGCCAACCGCTGCCGGCCAAGCTGAAGACGGTCGCCAGGGCAGCGGGCAAAACAGCTGCGGGCAAAAAAGCGTCCACCCAAACTGCCAAAGAAAAACTCCCGGCAGGAGCGGTCAAGGCCGCCCTGCCCGATCAGCTTGTGCCCGAACTCGCCACACTGGTCAGCAGCGTGCCCGAACACAACACACCGGGCGAATGGCTGTACGAAATCAAGTTCGATGGCTACCGCCTGCTGAGCCGCATCGACGGCAAGTCGGTGCAGTGTTTCACCCGCAACGGCCACGACTGGTCGGCCAAAATGCCCGCGCTGGTTCAAGCGCTGGCGGCCCTGGGCCTGCGCTCGGGCTGGGTGGACGGTGAAATTGTTGTGCAGAGCCCGGAGGGTGTGCCCGACTTCGGCGCGCTGCAAAACGCTTTCGACAAGGCCAGCACGGCGCAAATCATTTACTACGTTTTCGACCTTCCCTTCTACAACGGCCACGACCTGCGGCAGCTGCCGCTGGTGGAGCGGCGCGACATCCTGCGCCGGCTGGTCAAGGCAGCGGACCAGCCGCATCTGAAATTCAGCGAGACCTTCGAGAACGGCGGCGAGGACCTGCTGGCGACGGCTCGGCAACTGGGCCTGGAGGGCGTGATCGGCAAGCGGGCGACATCGACCTACGTGTCTCGCCGCTCCACGGACTGGATCAAGGTGAAAACCCAGCTGCGCCAGGAGTTTGTCATTGGCGGCTACACCGACCCCAAGGGTTCGCGTACCGGCCTGGGCGCACTGTTGCTGGGTGTGTATGACGCCAGGGGCAAGCTCAACTACGTCGGAAATGTCGGCACCGGCTTTGACGAGAAGACGCTGCGGGACATCCTCAAACATCTGAAACCATTGAAACGGGACACGCCCGCATTCGACGCCCCGGCGTCATCGGTGAAGGGCCACTGGGTCGAGCCGAAGCTGCTGGCCGAAGTGGTGTTT
Organism: uncultured Polaromonas sp.; assembly: GCA_946479075.1. Next base: position 7,583 of record CAMLDT010000027.1, on the reverse strand, counting down.
GCCCAGTGGACGCACACCGGGTCTATCCGACATTCGGTTTTCCAGGGCCTGCGCACCGACAAGGACGCGCGCAAGGTCGTCCGGGAATCTGCGACCCCTGTGGAGAAAATCATGAAAACCCGTTCAAGCCGCCGCTCAGCATCTGCATCATCAGCAGCACCAGCAGCAAAAAAAACCGCCGCCCCGCCCGCCGTTGATACCGGCAAGATGCGCATCACCCATGCGGAACGGGTGATTGACAGCAGCACCGGCCTGACCAAGCTGGACCTGGTCGAGCATTACGTACGTGTGGCACCCCTGATCCTGCCGCACCTGAAGGCCAGGCCGGTGGCGCTGGTGCGGGCACCTGGGGGCATCGATGGCGAACTGTTTTTCCAGAAACACGCTGAAGCCACGAGCATTCCGGGCATCAAGCTGCTGGATCCTTCGCTGGACCCGGGGCACGGCCCGCTGCTGGAAGTGGCGTCGGCGCAAGCCTTGCTGGCCGCTGCGCAGCTCAACGTGATGGAGTTTCACACCTGGAACGCCACCAGGCGAAACATCGGCAAGCCCGACCGCATGACCTTCGATCTCGATCCCGGCGAAGGCGTTTCATGGCGCGAGGTTCAGGAGAGTGCGCAATTGGTGCGCGCGTTTCTCCAGGAGCTGGGACTGCCATGTTTTCTCAAAACCAGCGGCGGCAAGGGCCTGCACCTGGTGGTGCCGCTCAAGCCCCTGAGGTACTGGGACACGGTCAAGGACTTTTCCCAGGCCATCGTCCAGCACCTGTCTGCCGTGATTCCTGAACGCTTTGTCGCCAAAAGCGGCCCGCGCAACCGCGTCGGCAAGATCTTCCCGGACTACCTGCGCAACGGTTTTGGGGCCACCACGGTCTGTGCCTGGTCGGTGCGTGCGCGGCCGGGCATGGGCGTGTCGGTGCCTGTCGCGTGGGAAGAACTGGAAGACCTCACCAGCGCAGCGCACTGGCATGCAGGCAACATCGGCGAGCGTCTGACCACGGGCAACACGCCGTGGGCAGCTTACGAAGCCTCGCGGACGAGCCTGGCCGCGGCCATGAAAGCCATGGGTTTCAAGCCGGCTGCAATGGTCAGGGCCCCTGCCCGTCTGCGCAAATCCTGAGGCTTGGCATGTAGGCAGGCCATCACAGCAACATCCGGAATCCGCCGACACCCGGGCAGCCAGGCTTCCGCTTGAACAGGGTGTGTCGGCTGCGTATCTTCGAGGAAGCACTGACACGGAACGGCAAAACAACGGGACGCCCCGCCCCGCGATGCCATCCGTGGCTTCTTCATCCCTCTGGGAGCTTGTCATGAAATATCTTGCCTCCGCTTTGCCTGCGTTTCTCGCCCTGGTGTTCCTCACAGGGTGTCCCCAATCGAAAACCCCGGACACGCCGCCCCTGGTGCCGCAGCCCAAGGCTGCGCTCAACCTGCTGGAGCTGCGTTGAAGGGCTGGCGCCTGCTGGCTCTGGCGGCAAGCTCGGCGGGCCTGGCGGCCTGCAGCGGGCTGGCGGGGCCACAACCCGGCGCGTCGCAGGCCGTCGAACTCGATGGCCGGATCTACCGGGTTGAGCAGCTCACCGCCAGCACATGGACAGCCACGCCACCCGCCGGACTGCGGGACAGTGCGTCCGCTGCTGCTGCAACCCTGGTCAGGGCCATTGAAAAAGCCTCGGCCTGCAAGGTGACCGACAGCAGCTTCGGCCAGCAGGGTGCCGTGCTGAATGCCCAGGTCGATTGCGGCAGCAGACTGAAAAACTAGGGGCCTCTGTTCCCACGATGTATGTGTATGCAGATCCGAACAGGCCCTGGTAAAAAACAATGAAATGAGGCTCCAGCCCTTATTCCATCAGCGCAACCAGCTCCTGAATCGATAGCATCGAGATCATCCCGGCGGGCCTGCATCACATAACTTTACCGATGAGCACCTATGGCGCTGACAAGGCGCATCCACACTGACATCAACCACCACTCGGGAAAAAACCATGATGATCCAACGCCCCCTCCAAATCCTGGCGCTGACAGCGGTGCTGGCCAGCGCAGCAGCCCTGCCGGCCAGAGCCCAGGTCACCATCAACATCGGCGTGGCGCCACCGCCGGTGCGCTACGAACCGGTACCGGTGCTTGCACCGGCGCAGGTGTGGGCGCCGGGCTATTGGGCCTGGAACGGAGACCGCTATATCTGGGTACACGGCCGCGCCATCGCCAAACGCGAAGGCTACCGCTGGGCGCCGGATCACTGGGTGCAAAGCAGCCGCGGCTACACCCGCCAGCCGGGCTACTGGGTGCGCGAGAACACCTACGTCGTGGTCAAGGAAAAGAAACCCAAGAAGCCCAAACATGGCCCACCGCATGATGGGCATCCCGGTCACGGGCACGGCCACGGGCCAAGGCACTGAGCCCGTCCGACCCCCAAAAAAAAGCTGGCCGCGGCCAGCTTTTTTCATGTCCATCCACCTGAGCGTCAGGAAGTGGCCTTGAGCGCATCGCGCATGGCCTTGATCTGGTCGTGATTGCGCTGGGCGCCCTGCGCCTGGCGTTCGATCAGGGCGCGAATGCCGGCTGGCAAATCGTCCTCTTTCAGGGCCTTGCGATAACGGGCCAGGGCCGCGTCTTCGCCCCGTTCGCACTCTTCCAGCATGGCCAGATCGGTGTAGCCGGTCAGCGCGTTGCGAACCGATACCCAGCCACGGTGAATGGCGCCGCTGGCCGTGCCGCCTTCATCCGGCTCACCGCCGAGCTGGCGGATCTGGGCGGCGAGTTCGGCGGCGGCACCGCGACATTCATCGGCATGCCGCAGCAACAGCGTCTTGATGTCCTGGGCCTTGACGTGTTCGGCACATTCCGTGAAGCCAAACTCGCCGTCACGGCTGGACTCCAGCAGGTCATTGAGGGTGTCGATCACATCGTCGCTGTCGGCAAGCTGCCCGTGCACGGTGCGCCCTGCCAGTTGCCCGTCCACACGGTCCCAGGCGGCGCGGCTGGCGGCTTCGGCTTCCGGCCAGGACAGCGTGGAGCGCTCCCTGCGGCTGTCCCAGTAAATCGACATATCGCTCTGGGCGTCGTCAAAGCTGCCGGTGTAGTTGCTGCGGCCGTAAACGCCCAGCCGGTAGGCCGGGCCGTAATCGTCAAAGCTGCGGCCGCTCTGGTAGTAAGGCTCGCGGGTGTAGTTGTCGCGCCAGTAGGCTTCTTCAGCGGTGGGGTTGATGGCCTCGGCCACCGCCTTGCCGCCCAGGCCGCCCGCCACGGCGCCGACAACGGCACCCGCCACCGCGCCCACCGGCCCGCCAAACGCACCTGCCGCCGCACCGGCGGCAGCGCCCCCGGCAGCGGCGCCAAGGCCGGTTCCCACAGGGTGGGCGCCAGGTGCGTCGGTGATCGGGTCGAGATTGAGATCCTTGTCTTTCTGATCGAGTGCCATGGTGATGCTCCTTGAAGGATGAGGGTCAAATTTAAGAACTTGAAGAACTGACTGAAGAACCGACCGTTTGCAAAATCTGCCTCATTTGCATGGCGGCGCCGCATGTACGGATGAAGCACCGGTGACGCCGTTTGGGTCAGTCAGAAATTCATGCTCACGGGCAGTCCGCCCGGGTCTGGTCAGGCAGCAACAGCCTCATCTGTAGGAGAAAGCGCCGTGCGCGAGGACGCGCAAAAACGCCGCGGCACGCGTGATCGTGCCGGTGCCGCGCAGTGCGCCGCTACGCGTCCAGCTCGGGATAGCGGCGGAAAATTCCGCTCTCGTTAAAGCCGATGCGGCGCGCGCTGCCGAGATAGGCCGCCACACGCCGCTGCCCCGCAACCTGCAGGTGAAGGGCCTTCACGTGGGGCGCTTTCGCGAGGGCGCGTTGAGCGGCTTTCGGAAAGGCATACAGCAGGCCGTCCACCAGCTGGAACAGCGACAGGTCGGCGTAACTCAGGCGTGCGCCGACCAGGTGGGTGGCCCCGGCAGGATTGTTCTCCAGCACGGTGTTGAACCAGTTCAGGAACTTGGGGATGCGCTCCTCACGGAAGGCCTTCGCGCGTTTGGCCGCTTCCGCCTTCTGGTCTTCGTAATACAGGCTGGTGGCAATCGGGTGGTGGGTTTCGTGAACCTCCGCCACCACGTCGGCAATCGTCAGTTGCAACTGGTGCGTCCAGATGCGGGCCGCCTCGCTTTTGCCGACCAGGCCGAGCCGCGGCCCGAGGTAAAGCAGGATGGCGGCGGTCTGCCCGATCGTGCGTTTGCCGTGCACCAGAAACGGCGGGGCAAACGGCGGCGTTACCAGACCGGCAGCGTCCATGTGCGCCAGGGTGGCCGGCAGGCCCTGCCCGCGGCCCTTGCCACGGGCAACGTCCAGGTAATTGGCCCCTGCCGCTTCCAGGGCCAGCCGCACGAATTCGCCACGCCCCTGGATGGTCGGCCAGTAATGCAGTTCATAAACCATGACGTTCTCCTTTCAACTCCGGTGTGTGCTGCCCGATGCTGGCAGGCCTTGAAAATAATGAACCAAAATGGCCGCCAGCCCTTTACTGACGAGCGCAGGTAGCTATGGTTTTCATAGCGTGGTCAGGCCACGGCCTTGACCACCAGGCGCCACAGCGACGTGATTTCTGCCGCCCGCGCTGCGTGCAGCGGGTCACTGGCATCCTCCGCCTTGGGATGGATCGGCTGCACATCAAGCCGGTGCAGGGGCTGCAGGCCGGCAGCATCCATCCAGGCCAGCAACTCCGCGCGCGAACGCAGGCCAAGGTGTTCGGCCAGGTCGGACAGGATCAGCCAGCCCTCGCCACCGGGCAACAGATGGGCCGCCAGGCCATCCAGGAATCCGCGCAGCATGCGGCTGTCCGGGTCATAGATGGCATGCTCAAGGGGCGAACTCGGGCGCGCCGGCAGCCAGGGCGGGTTGCAGACGATCAGGGCGGCACGGCCCTCGGGAAACAGGTTGGCCTGCAGCAGCGTCACCCGGCCGGCCGGCACAAGCCGGGCCAGATTCTCACGGGCACACGCCAGTGCGCGCGGGTCCGTGTCGGTGGCCACCACCTGCGCCGCACCGCGGCGAACCAGCAAGGCGGACAGCACGCCGGTACCGGTACCGATATCAAAAGCCAGCCCGCCTTCCGACAGCGCGGCCGGCAGAGGCGCGGCAGCCAGCACTTCCAGGTAATCGCCGCGCACCGGCGCAAACACACCGTAGTGCGGATGAATCCGGTCCCCGCCCAGCGCGGCAATCGCAACACCCTTCATACGCCATTCGTGCGCGCCGATCAGGCCCTGCAGCTCCCGCAGCGGAGCGACATAGCCCCCTTGAGAAACATCGCCGGGGCCATAGGCCTCGCTGCAGGCAGACACCACATCGGGCGCCCGGCGCAAGGCAATCCGGTGTGCCCCGTCAAACTCGATCAGCAGCATGGCCAGCGTGCGCGCCCGCTGTGACTGCGCCTGCCGGTACAGGTTGAAGTGATCCATCGGCGACGGCGGCGGGACATCCGCGCTGGCTCTGCGGGCCTTGCGGATTTTGCGCGGCTTGTCGATGCGCCGCGCCAGTGCCTGGAGCAACAGGCGCGCGTTCTGGAAGTCGCCGCGCCACAACATGCCAGTGCCTTCACTGGCGAGCCGGAACGCTGCGTCCGCGCTCAGCGTATCGTCCGCAAGAACCACCCGCTTGGGAGGCGAAAACCCGCTTTCAGAACGCCAGCGCGCAGATCGCGCCTCGCCTGCTTCGGTCCAGCTGAGCAAGGCCAGCCCGCTCACGCGGCAACTTTCGGGGAAGGACCGGAAAGGCCTGGCTGGTGCAGGCGTAGAACAGGAAAAAACATGGGGGAGATCCGGTCGGTGAACAAAGCGCCATTATCGGGCGCAGACCGGGAGGCGCCGAATGGCGCGGGAGATGACTCAGCCCGTCAACGGCTGTCGCGGCTGCTGTCGGCGGCGCTGTCCCGGATGCTGTCCTTGCCGTCGCCCAATGGCGCCAGGTCGGACGAGTAGGTGCGGTCGCCGATGGACAGTTCGCTGCTTCGTTGCCAGGCGGCCTCGAAGGCTGCAAGCTCCTGGGCGGTCGCGCGTTCATACCGCCGCACGTTGGACGAACGCTGCGCCTCGGGCGACGCCTCGACCGGCGGGGCGACGCTTCCATCACGCAGCGGATCAAAGCCCTTGATCTCTTCGTTGACCCGCCAGTAAACCGCAGGCACCCCGATGCCGTAGCGGGACAAGGCATTTTTCCGGATCGCCTCGCCGAGGGCCATCAGCGGCCGCTGCTGGCCTTGCTCGCCATCCATGAAATCGGTCGACAGGTCCACCATCACCACAAAACTGTGACCGCGCTTGTCGGCACGCACCACCTTGAAACGATAACTGGCACTCAGGATGCCGCGGCTTTCCATGGTGCCCTTGACAGAGTCAAACAGCATCTCGCGCCTGAACGCCATGCGTTCGTCGAGATTCATCTTGACGGGTCCGGTCTCGGGACCGGCAGCGCTGTCGCGTGCGCCACTTTGTGAAGAGGAGAACAGGCTTTGGAAGAAGGACATGGTGGTATCTGCGGTGGGGCTTGATACAGGTTTCGAAGTCGCCGTGTATCAAAAAAACTCTGGCGAGAATGCTCTGAAACTACCGGCAATCGTATTCTTTTCATTACAGGCTGTCACGTTCAGATACAGGGATTTTGAACCCTTGCCATGTGAAGAAATTCTCCCTTTTGAATGCACATACATCTTTAGGCAACACAAACACATTGGAGTTAGAACTTTCTCCAGACATGGCCGCGAAGAGCCGTGAAGTGCTGAAACAGTAGGCCCGCTCCCACATCCGCAGAAGCCGGCAACCGATAGGCGGCTTGCCCTGCTCCGCGAACACTTGGCACATCAACTTCTGGAGGAAACACCAATGTCTTTCGCGCTCTACATGATCGGATTTGTCATTTTTCTGGGTGGCGTGATCTGGGCCGCCGTGGTCGCAGGCGTGCCGCACCTTTACATCGGCATCGGCGCCCTGATTTTTCTGGGCATTGGCATCTTCAGCGCGGTCAGCCGGACCCGCAGCAAGGACCCATCCTGACCAGAAGCTGCGAGCCTGTCAGACAGGCGCGGTTCGAATCCAGCCCTGCTGCTTCCTGCAGCGGGGCTTTTTTCTGTCCGGATGGCTGCGCCCTGCGACGGTAGGTGTTGTCTCACGCCAAGGCACGCGCAGTTCCCACACCGGAACGACCGCCGGCCACGCACCGTAGCGCCACGCAAAGTACATCGCCGGGCGTAAGGCACTCACCAACAATCCAACCCTCCTGCGGAGAACTCCATGAAATTCAAACTACTTGCAGCCAGCGCTGCCACGGCTGCCTTGCTCACCGGGCTCAGCCCGGTCGCGCTCGCGCAGACGACCTACATCGACAATCCCTCCTGGTATGTGATGCCCCAGGTCACCGTCGTGGATCCGGACTCGCGTTTCAACGGGGACAAGAACCTTAATGGCTTGGGCCTGCGCTTCGGCAAGGCGCTCTCGCCGTCGTGGGACTTGCAGATCGGCGGCAGCATCGCACGCGCCAACAACAACGGCCGGCGCTTCGAGCAAAGTTCGCTGGGCGTCGATGCCCTGTACATGTTCAA
>CAMLDT010000026.1 GCA_946479075.1 uncultured Polaromonas sp. | reverse complement strand
CACCGCGTAGTTGACGTCGCCGTTGCCGGAGCGGTAGGCCAAGCCCTTCTCCTCCAGCGCCGCGATCATGGACAGCATCTGCGGCACGTACTCGGTCGCGCGCGGCTCCAGCGTCGGCGCTTCAATCCCCAGCGCACCAATGTCCTGGTTCATGGCCACAATCATCTCGTCGGTCAGCGTGCGGATGCTGATGCCGCGCTCGACCGCACGCTTGATGATCTTGTCGTCGATGTCGGTGATGTTGCGCACATAGGTGACGGCATAACCACTGGCCTTGAGCCAGCGCTGCACCACATCAAAAGCCATCATCATGCGGGCGTGGCCGATGTGGCACAGGTCATAAATTGTCATGCCGCACACGTACATGCGGACCTGCCCGGGCACCAGCGGCGAAAAATCTTCCACGGCACGCGACAGCGTGTTGTAAATGCGCAGGCTCATGAATGTCTGGAATTTCAGCCCGGCTTGAAACGCCGGACCGTTGAAAATGCTGGAAGCGGGGGCAAGAATAAACTATACCCCTCAGATACAATCGCCCAGTATATCCAGCTGGTCAGGGCCCGTGCAGCGCACTGCGACACCGGCCTTTGCAGGCTCATGTTTTTGTGCCAGCCACCCCAATGCGTCCCAGAGGAAATATGTCCAAGTCCGCTTCCGTTTCGAGCACACACCTGTCGGCCACCTTGCGCGGATTGGCCCTGGCCGCCATGTTCTCGGTGTCGGCGGCCCACGCCGACGACTACAGCGATGTGAACGACCTGGTGCGCTCCGGCAAGCTGACAGAGGCCATGGCCAAGGCCGACCAGTACCTGGCCAGCAAGCCACGCGATCCGCAAATGCGCTTCATCAAGGGCGTGATCCAGACCGAAGCCGGCAAACCTTCCGACGCCATCAGCACCTTCACCAAAATCACCCAGGACTATCCGGAGCTGCCCGAGCCCTACAACAACCTGGCGGTGCTGTACGCCGGCCAGAACCAGTTCGACAAGGCCAGGGCTGCGCTGGAGATGGCGATCCGCACCAACCCGAGCTACGCGACAGCCCACGAGAACCTGGGCGATGTGTATGCCAAGCTGGCCAGCCAGGCCTACAGCAAGGCGCTGCAGCTGGACGGCGGCAACGCCGGCGTGCAGCCCAAGCTGGTCATCATCCGGACGCTGTTCGGCACGGACGCGAAGGCGCAAAAACCAGCTTCAGGCAATGCTTCGGCAGCGGTCCCTGCGCCGCCGGCCGCCACACCGGCGCCCGCCCCTGCGCCTGTGCCAGCCCGGCCCGCCGTGGTCACGCCACCGCCCGCGGCGGCAACACCCCCGGCACCCGAGCCCGCGCCGGCCCCTGCGGCATCGGTCAGTGCCGCAGAAAAAGAAGTTGAAGCAGCGGTGCGTGCCTGGGCCAGCGCCTGGGCCGCCAAGGACATGGCCGCTTATCTGGCCGCGTATGGCAAGGACTTCGACACCCCCGGCAAGCAGTCGCGCAAGGCCTGGGAAGAAGAACGCCGCAGCCGCATCGTCGGCAAGTCGCGCATCAGCGTCAAACTCAGCAACCTCTCCGTGTCGGTCAAGGGCAGCAAGGCCACGGCCAAATTCAAGCAGGACTACAGTGCCGATACGCTCAATGTGTCCAGCCGCAAGACACTGGACATGGCCAAGGCGGGCGAACGCTGGCTCATCGTCAGGGAATCCACCGGCGGCTGATGCGGATGGCCGGCACCCCACCGCCACAGGCGCCCCAGGGCGCCCCGATGACTTCTTCTCCTGAGCAGACTTTCATGCAACGGGCCGCCGCCACGCTTTTTCTGCTTGTGCTTCCAGCGCTGCTCCATACGGCAGCCGCGAAAGACACACCGTCGAAAGAAAGCCGGCGCAAAGGCAAGGACGCCGCCAGCGAAAAGCGTGCGCGCATGGCCCACCCGGCGCCCCTGGCGGCCGCCCTGGCCCGGGACGGTGAAGCCGAAGCGCGGTTGATCGAGATTTACAAACTGGCCGGCCAGGCCAAAAGCCGTGAGGCTTTGGCCAAGGCCGAACGGCTGGTGCATGACCATCCGAATTTCCAGCTTGCACAACTGGTCTACGGTGACCTGCTTGCAGCGCAGGCCCGCCCGCTGCGCACCCTCGGCGATGTGCCCGACGGGCCGGCCCAGGCCGGCGCGGGCATGCTGGGCGACCTGCGCCAGGAATCGTTGTTGCGATTGAAAGCGTTGCGCGAGCGCCCGGCCGCCGGGACCATTCCCTCGCAGTTCCTGGCTCTGTCACCGCGTAACAAACATGCGATTGCGGTCGATGCCTCACGCGCCCGGCTTTACCTGTTTGAAAATACCGCCAACGGGCTCAAGCTGCTGGCCGACTACTACGTTTCCGTCGGAAAATCCGGTGTCGAGAAAAAATCGGAAGGCGACTCGCGCACCCCGCTGGGCGTCTATTTCGTGACCAGCAACCTGGACCCTAAGTCGCTCAAGGACTTTTACGGTGCGGGTGCCTTGCCCATCAACTATCCCAATGCGCTGGACCTCAAACGCGGCAAAACCGGCAGCGGCATCTGGCTGCATGGCACACCGCCGGCGCAATTTGCGCGCGCGCCGCTGGCCAGCGACGGGTGCGTGGTGCTGGCCAACCCGGACCTGGAGCGCATCATCCGCACGGTGGAAGTGCGCACCACGCCGGTGGTGATCGCCCCCAGTCTCAAATGGATTGCACCGCACACCGCGCGGGCCGACGCCAAACCCTTCGAAGACGCCCTGCACAACTGGCAAAAAGCGCGCTCCAGCGGCGACCTGAATGCCCTGACCGGTCTTTACACCAGCGATTTCAACAGCTACGGCAAAACACTGGCCGACTGGACCGCCATGCTGCGGGCCGATCTGGGCAAACATGCTGCCCGCCCGGTGCAACTCAAGGACTTGTCCTACCTGCGCTGGACCGATGCCAGCGACACCATGGTGGTGACCTTCGGCGAGGTGCCGATGGGCGCGCGCACCGGTCCCACCCGGCGCCAGTACTGGGTCCGCCAGGCGGGTCAGTGGAAGATCTTTTTTGAAGGAGTGATTGGATGAGTTTGAACCGGCACACGCGGCGGGCCTGCCTGGCCATCGCGGCCCTGAGCCTGGCCGCCAGCCAAGCCTGGTCGCAAGCCGCCGCCTCGCCTCGCGTGAAATTTGCCACCAGCGCGGGCGACTTCGTGGTCGAGGTCTACCCCGACAAGGCTCCGAAAACTGTCGAGAATTTTCTGCAGTACGTGCGTGACAAACACTATGACGGCACGGTGTTTCACCGCGTCATCAACAACTTCATGGTGCAGGGCGGTGGCTACGACGCCAGCTTCAACGAAAAGAAAACCCGCGCGCCGGTGCCGCATGAAGGCCGCGAGGCGCTGGCCAAAGGCGGCGACAAAAACGTGGTCGGCACGCTGGCCATGGCGCGCACCAGCGACCCGAACTCGGCGTCCGCGCAGTTCTTCATCAATGTCAAGGACAACGACTTCCTGAACCCGACGCCGATTCCACCGGGCGATCCGGTGCCGGAGTTCGAGTACCAGGGCCGCGTCTACAAAAACACGCCGCGCGCGCAGCTGGTCAACGCGCCGCAGCTGTTCGGCTACACCGTGTTCGGCAAGGTCGTCAGCGGCATGGATGTCATCAACAAGATCAAGGCCGTCCCGACAGGCGCGGGCGGCCCCTTCCCCGGCGATGTGCCGAAAACAGCCATCGTCATCAACTCCGCAACCCTCCTCAAATAAACACCATGAGCAATCCCCAAGTCGAACTCCACATTGCCGGCCACGGCGTCATCACCCTTGAACTGGATCAGGACAAGGCACCCAAGTCGGTCGCCAACTTCCTCAGCTATGTCGCCAAGGGCCACTACGACGGCACCGTGTTCCATCGCGTGATCCCCGGCTTCATGATCCAGGGCGGCGGTTTTGCACCCGGCATGAAACAAAAACCGTCGGACGCACCGATTGCCAACGAAGCCGCCAACGGCCTGAAAAACGACAAGTACACCGTCGCCATGGCCCGCACCAGCGTGCCGGATTCGGCCACTGCGCAGTTTTTCATCAACGCTTCCGACAACGGCTTCCTGAACCACACCTCGCCCACGCCCTCCGGCTGGGGCTACGCCGTTTTTGGCAAGGTGGTGTCCGGCACCGACGTGGTTGACAAGATCGAAGCCGTCAAGACCGGCAACAAGGGCGGCCACAGCGATGTGCCGCAGACCGACGTGGTGATCGAAAAAGCGGTGGCGCTCTAAACTGCGCCAGCCCGACAAGGTGCCCATGGCCACGGCCGTGCCCCGGATCGCCGAGCTTGCCGCTCCGGCGGCCTGGCGCACGGTCGATTTCATTTCCGACCTGCACCTGCAGGCCGGGGAGCCCGCCACCTTTGCCGCCTGGCAGGCCTACATGCGCGATACGCCGGCCGATGCGGTGTTCATCCTCGGTGACCTGTTCGATGCCTGGGTCGGCGACGATGCCGTGGATGGCGATCCGTCCGGCTTCGACGCGGCCTGCGCGCAAGTGCTGCAGCAGGCCGGCGAGCGCCTGGCGCTGTTTTTCATGCATGGCAACCGTGACTTTCTGGTCGGTCCAGCGCTGATGGCGCGCTGCCGCAGCACCTTGCTGAATGACCCGACGGTGCTGGACTTTGGCGGCCAGCGCTGGCTGCTCAGTCACGGTGACGCCTTGTGCCTGGACGATGTGGACTACATGCGTTTTCGCGATGAAGTGCGCAGCGCGGCGTGGCAGCAATCCTTTCTGGACAAACCGCTGCCTGAGCGCCAGGCCATTGCCCAGGGTTTGCGCCGTCAAAGCCGTGCGCAGCACGACAGGCGCCGCCTCTCAGGCGAGACCGCCATCGACCTCCATCCCGTTGCGACGCGGCAGTGGCTGCAGGCGGCGAATGCCCCGGTGCTGATCCATGGCCACACCCACCAGCCTGCCACCCATGCGCTGGGAGGCGGCCTCACGCGCGTCGTGCTCAGCGACTGGGATGCCGCGGCCACGCCACCCCGCATGGAAGTGCTGCGGCTCGATGCAGGCGGCCTGCGGCGTGTGGCCCCGGACCAATGCTGAACCGGCTGCTGGGCCTGTTCGCAGGCAAAAAAGCGGAGCGCGATATTCCCGAAGCGCTGTGGCAGTCCAGCCTGGCCGACTTTCCGTTTCTGGCCGACCTGCCGCCGGCGCAGCATGCGCCACTGCGCACCTTGAGCGGACGCTTCCTCAGCCAGAAGGAATTCCACGGCACGCACGGACTGGTCATCACCGACAGCATGGCTGTCGCCATTGCCGCGCAGGCCTGCCTGCCGGTGCTGCACCTGGGCCTGGACTGGTACGACGATTTTGTCGGCATTGTGGTTCACCCGGGCCAGATGCTGGCACGCCGTGAACGCACCGACGGTGCCGGGGTGGTGCATCGCTACAGCGAAGTGCTGGCCGGCGAAGCCATGGACGGCGGGCCGGTGACCCTGAGCTGGCAGGACGTCGCGAGCGCCGGTACGGCCGCCGGACGGGGCTACAACGTGGTCATCCACGAGTTTGTCCACAAGATCGACATGCGCGACGGAACGCCCGACGGATGCCCGCCCCTGCCCTCGCGTGCGGCACGCCAGACCTGGCACGACACCATGCAGGCCGCTTACGACGGTTTTCGCGAGAAGCTGGCCATCGCGGAACGTTTTGGCGGGGAGCCCCCCTGGCTGGATCCGTATGGTGCGAGTTCGCCGGCTGAATTTTTCGCCGTGGCCTCTGAAGCCTATTTCGTGAACCGCCCGCGCTTCACCGAAGAGTTTCCGGCGCTGACAGCGTTGTTTGACCGGTTCTTCAAGAGAAATACGGCTCCAGCCCTTGACTGACGGGCGCTAGCAGCTATCAAAAACGTAGCAAACAAACGCAGCCGTCAAAGGGCGCAGGAGCGGAACCCGCAAAAAATGTCGTCCCGCTCCGGCAGGTAAAAGTTGCGGTACTTCGGGTGTCTCATGCGTGCGCGTGTGGCCATCGATGCGCCGCGCAGCACCTTGTGGCTGCCAAACCAGGGCTGGGAATAATCCGCGTAGGGGTGCGCTTCAAAGCCCGGGTAAGGCCGAAAGCTGCTGCCCGTCCATTCCCAGACGTCGCCCCAGCGGAAGCCGCGCCGCGCCACGGTATGCGCCGCCACCTCCCACTCCACCTCGGCCGGCAGGCGGCGGCCGGCCCAGCGGCACCAGGCGTCGGCTTCCCACCAGCTCATGTGCATGGCGGGCTGGTTGCCGAGCATGCGCATGGGCTGGCCAAAGCGGGTTTGCATGACCGCACCGCTGGCCACACCGATCTGCTCGACATAACGCGGACCACGCCGGCCTTCGCTGGCCGCGGCCGCCTCCAGCCAAGCCCAACCCGCGGGCTGCCAGAGCCCGGGCCGGTCGTAACCACCGTCATCGACGAACTCGACAAACTGCGACCAGCTCACGGGTTGCGCGTCGATCTCGAACTCGGGAACGCTGACTTCGTGCGGCATCAATTCGTTGTCAAAAACAAAACCCGGTGACGCGGGTGATCCGGGTTTCCAGACCGTGGCCGGCACCCGCAGCGGCTCCTGCACGGCCATGGGGGGCGGCGTGAAAGCCTGCAGCAAGGCCTTGTCCAGCGGAAGGCCCAGGGTCTGGGCGGTGTAGGTCAGCGCTTCGGCGTGCATGTCCTCGTGGAACAGGCACAGCCGGTAAAAATAAAGTGAATCGTCGTCTTCGTCCGCCTTTTCCAGCAATTCCAGGGTGCTCTCCAGCGTGTCCATCAGGTAGGCGCGGCAACTCCCGACATCCGGCAGGTCCAGGCCCCAGCGCGTGCCGTGCGGCACCCGGGCCGAGTCCCACCACTGGTCAGCCCCGGGCTCGATGGACGCCAGGCGGGTGGGCGAAGTCGGACAGCGCCTGCCCCGGCCGCGCTGCGTGTTGCGGCCTATCCACCACTCCTGAAACCAGCCAATATGACCGAGCTCCCACAGGGGAGGATTGATCACGGGCAACCGGGGAACTGCAAACCCGCTGCCCTCCAGTGCCTGCTGGTAATGCCCGAACAGGCGCAGCGTGTGGTTGCGTGCGTCCATGAGGGCTAGTGACAGCAGTTCCCTGCCGGCGCTGCGCATCATGGCCGAATCGATCATGCCGGGGGCCGGCGTAGGCAGCGGTTGGGCTGGGGGGTTGGGAGCAGCGTCTGAGGCCAAGGCAGGATCCTGATACTGATACCGCCGGTCGGGCCCAACCACGTTGGTGAAGGCACGCCGGACAGCCAAGCCAGAATAGCAGACCGCCGCCCGGCGGCCTGCCGGCACGGGCTTTCCCGCACATCAAAAGCCTACATTTCCGTGCCGGATGACCTGTCGGCGGTCGCCGCCCGCCGACTGTCTGGCCGAGCCATCTTTCGTGCCAGATTGCGCGGGCCGGGGCATAGACTGCGCCCACCCGCCGGCCCTGTCCCTGAAGGCGCATGTTTCAACCACTGAGCCCCGTATGACCTCCACTGCGCTGAACCCATCGTCTGAAGATCTGGACGTGAGCATCATGGACCTGAGCCCCTTGGCCTGGGTGCTGGAAGAACTGCGAAAGTCGCTGGACAACGCCAGCAAGGCCTTGAGACGTTTTGTGCGTGAAGCCAGCCAGGCCCAGGGAGCCGAACTGGAAGCCCTCGACGCCAGCCAGTTGCGCCTGGCCCGCCAGCAATTGCACCAGGCGGCGGGTGCCCTGGACATGGTCGGGATGACGGCGCCGGCCCTGGTGTTGCGTGCCATGGAAACCGCGGTCCAGCGTTTCATCCAGACGCCCAGGCTGTGCACCACAGAGGCCAGCAACAAGGTCGAGCTGGCAGGTTTCGCGCTGACGGCCTATCTTGAAGATGTCATGGCCGGCAAGGCCGTGTCTGCCGTTTCGCTGTTTCCCCAGTACCGCGACATCCAGGGCCTGATCGGCGCGGACCGCGTGCACCCGGCTGACCTGTGGGTGTTCGAATGGCGCTGGCTGGAGCCGGCGCTGCCGGTCAGCGTCGGGCCCACGGTGTACAGCGACGCCTCACGGCAATCGCTGGACCGGCTGACCCTCAAGCTGGTTCGCGGCGGCGACATCCGCGCAGCGCAAAACCTGTCGGACATGTGCCTGGGGCTGGCCCAGACCGACACCGAAGTCGAACTCAAGACCTTCTGGAAAATCGCCGCAGGTTTTTTTGAAGCCCTGTCGCTTCGCCTGCTCAAGGTGGACGTGTATGCCAAACGTGCTATTCTGCGCATCCTGTTGCAGTACGCCAACCTGGCGCGTGGCATGCCGCACGCATCGGACCGGCTCGCGCAGGACCTGCTGTTTCTCTGCACCCAGGCCGTCGCCGCACGGGCAGGCGATGCGCCGGTGCTGTCGGCGGTGCGCAGCAGTTATGGCCTGGAGCGTTTCCAGCCGGTGGACTACGAAGCCCTGCAGTTTGACCGCTTTGCCCCGGCGCTGATCACGCAGGCGCGCAAGCGCATCGGATCGGCCAAGGAAAGCTGGTCGTCGGTCACCGCCGGTGACGTGACGCGCTTCAAGATGGTCAGCGACCAGTTCAGCCTGGTGACCGATTCCCTGGTCAAGCTGCATCCGCCCAGTGAGCCCCTGGCCCAGGCGCTGACGCGGGTGATCGATGCGACTGCGGTTTCCGGGCGCGCACCGCCACCCGACCTCGGCCTTGAAGTCGCCACGGCGCTGCTGTACCTGGAAGCGGCCTTCGACGACCTCGATCCGAAAGATTCCCAGCTCACGGTTCGCAGCAACCGCCTGGCACAACGGCTGGACAGCGCCCGTGCCGGCCAGGCGCTGGCGCCGGACCCCTGGATGGAAGCGCTGTACCGGCGCCACAACGACAAACAAACCATGGAAAGCGTGGTGACGGAATTGCGCAGCCTGCTGGGCCTGCTTGAGAAATCACTGGACAATTATTTCCGCACGCCCGACGACAAGGCCATCCTGAGCGCAGTTCCGGCCCAGCTCGAACAGATGCGTGGCGTACTCGCGGTGCTGGACCTGGAACAGGCGGCGCAGGCCGTGGCCCACATGCGCGACCTGGTCAACCAGATGCTGCAGACCGCCATCACGGCGCAGGAAGCCCGCGCAGCCGGAACCTTCGACCGCCTCGGCAACAACCTCGGCGCCCTGAGTTTTCTCATCGACATGCTCAACTACCAGCCAGCACTGGCCAGAAAAAATTTCGTCTACAACGCGGCCAAAGGCGAGCTGCAGGCAAAAACCTCCGAGGGCGAGCGAAACGCCTGAGCGCTGCCAAGAGAGCTGTTAATCTGTGGCGCGGGCGCAGCCCGGCGTGAGGCCATTCCGTGGACAGCAGATCAAAAAAAGGCAAAGTTGTCATCGTCAGCCCGGCTCTCCGGGAAGCGAACAACGGCAACTGGCACACCGCCAGCCGCTGGGCGAGGTTTTTATCGGCCCACCATCACACGGCACTGCTGGACGCCTGGCTTGGCCCCGAGGCTGCACCCGGCGCCGAACTCATGGTCGCGCTGCACGCACGCCGTTCAGCGCCGGCGATCCAGGCCTGGGCGCGACACCACCCCGGCAAACCTTTGGTGATGGTGCTGACCGGCACCGACCTGTACCGCGACATCCAGACCGATGCCGACGCCCAGCAGTCGCTGGCCCTGGCGACCCACCTGGTGCTGCTGCAGGAAGGCGGCCTGCAGGTCCTGCCGCCGGCCCTGCGCAGCAAGGCCAGCGTGATCTGCCAGTCGGCGCAGCCCTTGCAGCCTGTGCGCAAACCCGTCCGGGCCTTCAGGGCCGTGATGGTCGGCCACCTGCGCGATGAAAAGGATCCGCTCACCTGGCTGCGTGCCATCGCCGCGCCGTATGCGCAGCCCATGCGCTTTGAACAGATCGGGAGCGCCCTGCAAACCGATCTGGGACACGCCGCCGATGCAGCCCGCCACGCCAACGCGGGGTATCGCTGGCTGGGCAACCTGCCGCGCGCTGCGACCCGCCAGCACATCAGGCGCGCGCATGTGCTCGTGAACAGTTCGCTGATGGAAGGCGGTGCGCAGGTGATCGTCGAGGCGGTGCAGTCGGGCACGGCGGTGCTGGCCTCGGCCATCAGCGGCAACATCGGCCTGCTGGGACAGGACTACGACGGATATTTTCCCGTCGGGAACCACCGTGCCCTGGCGGCGCTGCTGCAACGCTGTGCCAGCGAGCCCGCCTTTCTGGCACGGCTCGAACAACAATGCGAGGCACGGGCCCATTTGTTCAGTCCTGCCCTGGAACAACGCCTTGTCATAAACTTGGTCAACAGCGCACTGAAAGCCTCCGCATGAATGCCCCCGACAAACTCTCCGCCCCCCTTCCCGCGACGGCGCCCCGCCTGAGCAGCCTGTCGCACGGCGGCGGTTGCGGCTGCAAGATTGCACCCGGCGTCCTTGCAGAAATCCTGAAAAACTCCAGCAACCTGCCGATCCCGCCACAGTTGCTGGTGGGCATCGAAACCGCCGACGATGCGGCGGTTTATCAGCTCAACGACGAACAGGCGCTGATTGCCACCACCGACTTTTTCATGCCCATCGTGGATGACCCCTACGACTTTGGCCGGATTGCTGCGACCAATGCCATCAGCGACGTGTATGCGATGGGCGGCACACCGATCATGGCGCTGGGCCTGGTCGGCATGCCCATCAATGTGCTGCCGCTGGAAACCATCGGTGCCATCCTGCGCGGCGGCCAGGACGTCTGCCGTGACGCGGGCATTCCCATCGCCGGTGGCCACACCATCGATTCGGTCGAACCAATCTATGGCCTGGTGGTGCTCGGCCTGGTGCACCCGTCACGCGTCAAGAAAAATTCAGGCGCGCGCGCCGGCGATGTGCTGGTCCTGGGCAAGCCGCTTGGCGTCGGCATCCTGTCGGCCGCGCTCAAGAAAGACGCGCTCGATGCCGAGGGTTATGCGCGCATGATTGCCGTCACCACCCAGCTCAACAAGCCCGGCATCGATCTGGCCAAACTCGACGGCGTGCATGCCCTGACCGATATCACGGGCTTTGGGCTGGCAGGGCACGGGCTGGAACTGGCGCGTGGCGCCGGCTTGCAGATGCAGATCGCACTCGACCGCATCCCGCTGTTGCCCGGCGTGCTGGCACTGGCCGCCCAAGGCATGGTCACCGGCGCATCGGGCCGAAATTGGGCCAGCTACGGCGCTGAGGTGCAGCTGCCCGATGGCATCTCCGCGGAGATGCAGGCGCTGCTTTGCGACCCGCAAACCAGCGGGGGACTGCTGGTGGCCTGCTCGCCGGAATCCGAGACAGAGGTGCTGGCCAGTTTCCGCCAGCATGGCTTTGACAGCGCCTGCACTATAGGACGCATGACAGAGGGCAAAGGGCTGTCCCTGCTGCCTTCCCTGTGACACCGGGCACTCGCGTTTACCCCTAGTCAAAGGGGCCGACATCGTCAAATTGATGTCAGCCAGCGCCCCGTGCTTCTCTATAAAATCCCGCATCCCTCACAGTTTTGCGTCCGGAGCAAGCCGTTCACAGCGCTTGTCCAAAGGCATCAATGCGGGCCTTCTTTACCCTGGAGACAAAGCAAATGCATGCGTTACTCAAGTTTTCGAACTTCGTGGACTGGCTCAACGGCCTGGTGGGCCGCCTGTCCATCTGGCTGATCCTGGGCTCCACCGTGATCAGCGGCGTGAACGCCGTGGTCCGCAAGGTTTTCAACGTCGGCTCCAATGCCTACCTCGAAGTGCAGTGGTATCTGTTCGCCGCCTCCTTCCTGCTGGCAGCGGGCTACACCCTGCTGCAGAACGAACATGTGCGGATTGATGTGCTGGTCAGCCGCTTTGCGCGCCGTACCCAGGTAAAAATGGAACTGATCGGCTTTGCGATCATGCTGGCGCCGATGTGCCTGGTCATCATTTATTTCGCGTGGCCCTTCTTCATGAACGGCTACAACTCCGGTGAAATGTCCAACAACTCGGGCGGCCTGATACGTTGGCCGGTTTACCTGCTGATGCCCGTGGGCTTTTTCCTGCTGCTGCTGCAGGGCGTCTCGGAGTTCATCAAGCGCATGGCCTTCCTCAAGGGCATGGTGGACGACCCCGCCATCAAGAGTGAAGGCCAAAGCGCCGAAGAAGAACTCGCCGAAGCGATCCGCCGTCTGGCCGAAAGCAAAACGGCCACCGCCGACGTGAAATAAGGACAGCTTCATGGAATTCCTCATCACCAACTTCGCCCCCATCATGTTTGTGGGGCTGATCTTTTTCCTGCTGTTCGGTTTTCCGGTGGCATTCAGTCTGGGCGCCTGCGGCCTGTTTTTTGCGTTTATCGGCATTGAGCTGGGTGTCCTGCCCGAGGCGCTGATGCAGGCCTTGCCGCTGCGCATTTTTGGCATCATGCAAAACGATACCCTGCTGGCCATTCCCTTCTTCACCTTGATGGGACTGGTGCTCGAACGCAGTGGCATGGCCGAAGACCTGCTGGAAACCATCGGTCAGGTGTTCGGCCCGATCCGCGGCGGACTGGCGCTGGCTGTGGTTTTTGTCGGCGCGCTGCTGGCCGCCACCACAGGCGTGGTGGCCGCTTCCGTGATTTCCATGGGCCTGATTTCCCTGCCCATCATGCTGCGCTACGGCTATGACCGGCGGATCGCCGCCGGTGTGATTGCTGCCTCCGGCACGCTGGCGCAAATCATTCCGCCCTCGCTCGTGCTGATCGTGCTGGCTGACCAGCTGGGCCGCAGTGTCGGCGAGATGTACAAGGGCGCCTTCATTCCTGGTTTCATGCTGATGGCCATGTATGCGGGATATGTCGTCCTGCTGGCCTTCGTCAAGCCGAAATGGGTGCCAGCCCTGCCGCCAGAAGCCCGGACACTGCGCGAACCCAACGGCAAAAGCGGCATGCTCTCACTGGGCGTTCTCACGGCGCTTTGCGTGGTCGTGGCCGTCTACGTCGGTGAGCACTATGCCGCAGTCCTGTCCATGGTCAGCGGCCACCAGGTCGACAAGGTCGCCACGGACGAGGTCATCGTGGTGTCCATGTGCGGCGGCGTGATCCTCGCGCTGCTTGCAGCCATCGTCAACAAAGTGACGCGCATGGGCCTGCTCTCTCGCATGGCCGAACGGGTGACCTTTGTGCTGATCCCTCCCCTGCTGCTGATTTTCCTGGTGCTGGGCACGATTTTCCTCGGCGTGGCCACGCCCACCGAGGGCGGCGCCATGGGCGCGCTGGGCGCACTGATTCTTGCGGGGGCACGCGGGCGCATCACCTTTGCGCTGCTCAAGCAGGCGCTGATGACGACCACCAAGCTGTCGTGTTTTGTGCTGTTCATCCTGATCGGGTCCACCGTCTTCAGCCTGACCTTCCAGGGCGCCGACGGCCCGCGCTGGGTCGAGCACCTGCTGTCCGACCTGCCCGGAGGCCAGCTGGGTTTCCTGATCCTGGTCAATGTGCTGATTTTCTTCCTGGCGTTTTTCCTGGACTTCTTTGAACTGTCCTTCATCGTGGTGCCCTTGCTGGCGCCGGTCGCAAACAAGCTGGGCATTGACCTGATCTGGTTTGGTGTTTTGCTGGCCGTGAACATGCAGACCTCCTTCATGCACCCGCCGTTCGGTTTCGCCCTGTTCTATCTCCGAAGTGTGGCCCCCACCAAGGAGTACACCGACAAGGTCACCGGCGAGCTGATTCAGCCGGTCAAAACCACGCAGATTTACTGGGGCGCCATCCCGTTCATCACGATACAGCTGGTCATGGTCGCGCTGATCATTGCCTTCCCGCAACTGGTGTCGAGCGGGCTGGATAAAAAAGAGGTGTATGACATGGACAAGATCCAGCAGCAGATGGAGGCCAACATGCCCCCACCCATTGCCACGGAAGACCCGTCCGCACCGGAGATGCCCAACGCCGATCCGGCAGCGCCAGGGGCGGAGGAGCCCGCGGCGCCAGGCACGGCAGCCCCTGCGGAGGACGATCCCCTGAAAGCCTTGCAGGACTCGATGTCGGCGCCGGCCAAAAAGTAAGCACGTCGCCCGCAACCCTTTCGGGCACATGCTGCGACGCATGGCCCGTGCAAGTAAAAAGCCCTGGTTCGCCAGGGCTTTTTTTCGTTCAGCCGCTGGTCGGGTGCATGCCTGACAGTGGCCAGCGGCAGGACTTGCTGCACGCACCCAGGCCCGCACCCGGACCGCCGTGGCAACGCTTCCGGCACAAGCGTTGGCCCATGAAAAAAGCCCCGCGATGCGGGGCTTTTTTACAGAGGACCCCGCACCATGCAGGGCGAGGGACCGGCTGTCCTTACAGCTTCAGGGTAGCCATGAAGTTGTCGAAACGGTTTTCCGCAAAACGGAACCACAGCACCTGGTCGCGCTGGAAGGTGCGCATGTCGGCGTAGATTTTTTTCCACTCCGGGCTTTTTGCATTGTTTTCTTCGTAGACCTGCAGGGAAGCCTTGTAAGAAGCGGCCAGCACAGCTTGCGGGAAAGGCAGCACCTTGGTCTTGGCAGCCACCAGTTGCTTGAGCGCGATGGGGTTGCGGGCGTCGTACTTGGCGAGCATGTCCACCGAAGCCTGGGCCGCGGCGGCCTCAACAATGGCCTTGTTCTCGGGCGTCAGCGCGTCGAGGGCTTTCTTGTTGATGTAGAAGTCGACCTCAGGGCCACCCTCCCACCAGCCAGGGTAGTAGTAGTTGGGCGCTACCTTGTTGAAGCCGAGCTTCTGGTCGTCATAGGGACCGACCCATTCAGCGGCATCAATGGTGCCTTTTTCCAGCGCCTGGTAGATCTCGCCACCGGGGATGCTTTGCGGCACCGCACCGAGCTTGGTCATCACATCACCGACCAGGCCGCCGCCCAGACGCATTTTCAGGCCCTTCAGGTCGGCGATCGACTTGATCTCCTTGCGGAACCAGCCGCCCATCTGCGTGCCGGTGTTGCCGCCGGCGTAGCTGACCATGCCGTAGTTGGCATAAAACTCGTTCATCAGTTTGCGGCCGTTGCCGTGGATCATCCATGCGGTCATCTGGCGGGCGTTGAAACCGAAGGGGATCGCCGAGCCCAGCGCGAACGCAGGGTTCTTGCCGTAGAAGTAGTAAGGCACGGTGTGTGCCATTTCGACGGTGCCGTTCTGCACGCCGTCCACCACGCCGAAAGCAGGCATGAGTTCGCCACCGGCGTGAACAGAAACTTCAAACTTGCCACCGGACATGGCCTTGACAGCGTTGGCGAACACTTCGGCGCCGCCGTAAATCGTGTCCAGGGACTTGGGGAAGCTGGAAGCCAGACGCCAGCGGACTGCGGCCTGGGCATGGACAGCCGGAGCAATACCGGCAGCCAGCACACCGGCAATGCCGGCATTTTTGATAAGGGAACGACGATCCATGAATTTCACTCCAGGTGCATTAAAAAAAACACGGCTTATGGCCGGGCTACCAACTTTTCCAAGTCGTTTTTTGATTGTAAAACTGGCGTCCGAAGGCCCAAGGGCGGGTTTTCCCTGCGCAAAGTCGCGCGCCGACTTGGCAGTCAGGCTGTTGTCAGCCCGGGCCCTGTCAAAGCTTCTGGCTTTGCATGAAGCGGTCGAAGGTGGACTCCGTGAAGCGAAACCAGAGATTCTGGTCGCCGCGAAACCGCGCGTAATCGGCATAAACCTTGCGCCAGTTTTCGTTGCTCGCCGACAGTTCGCCATAGAGCTGCATGGCTTCCTTGAAGGCTGCGTTCATCACGTCCGCCGGAAAGGGCCGCAAGCGGGCGCCCGCCGCCACCAGCTGCTTCAGCGCGCCCGGGTTTCTCGCGTCGTATTTGGCCTGCATTTCCACATGCGCCGCCGCACTGGCGATTTTCACCACCCCTTTGTTAACGCTGCTCAGCGCCTCATAAGCCCTCTGGTTGATGTAGAGGTCGAGCTGCAGACCGCCTTCCCACCAGCCGGGGTAGTAGTAGTTGGGCGCGACCTTGTTGAAGCCCAGCTTCTGGTCATCGTACGGTCCTATCCATTCCGCCGCATCGATGCTGCGTTGCTCCAGCGCCTGATAGATGTCGCCGCCCGGCAGGTTCTGCGGCCGGGCACCCAGGCGCTCGACCACCTTACCGGCAAAACCGCCGACCCGGAATTTCAGTCCCTTCATGTCCGCCAGGGAGCGGATCTCCTTGCGAAACCAGCCCCCCATCTGCGCACCGGTGTTGCCGCAGGCAAAATTGATGATGTTGTAACCCGCGTAAAACTCGCGCATCAGCTTCAGGCCGTTGCCCTCGAAGGTCCAGGCGCTCATCTGCCGGCTGTTCAGGCCAAACGGAATCGCGCCGCCGATGGCAAAAGTTTCGTCCTTGTCCGTGAAGTAATACGGCGCCGTGTGGGCGGCCTCTATCGCGCCCTTGCGGACGTTGTCCACCACATCAAAGGCTGGCATCAACTCGCCGGCGGCATGGACCGAGATCTCGAACTTCCCGCCGGACACCGTCCTCACATGCTGGGCAAAACTTTCGGCCGCCCCATAAATGGTGTCCAGCGACTGCGGAAAACTCGATGCCAGGCGCCAGCGAACCGTCGCCTGTGCATGCACGGCAGGCGCAATGCCGGCCGCAAGCACACCGGAAATGCCGGCATGTCGGATGAGGGCGCGACGATTCATGGAGGACTCCGAAACGGAAACGCCAGCAGGGCGGGCCCGGGATCAAGGCAAGGCGCGGAACTGCGTCCCTGCCGCGATTGTAAAAACCTGGCCGCTCCCGGCCTCACGGGTTTTCCCGTGCGTCAGGGAGGCGGTGCGCCCCGGACCTGCGCTTCCCACATACAAGGCGCCGGGCGACGGTGCGACGGCGGATGCTTCACCGTTAACCGTTAACCGTTAACCGACCGATTTGAGCGCCGGCTTGGCACCCCGGGCTGCCGCCAGCAGGTCCGCAAAGCGCGTCCTGACGGACTGTTCGATGCCGTCCGCATCCAGCCCTTGCTGAGCCAGCAGCTTGGCCGGATCCCCATGTTCGGTGAACTCGTCGCGAAGGCCCAGCTGCAGCAGGGGCTTGCTGATGCCGGCCTGCGCCAGCGCCTCGGCCACTGCGCTTCCGGCGCCGCCCATGACAGCGCCCTCCTCTATTGTCAC
Organism: uncultured Polaromonas sp.; assembly: GCA_946479075.1. The sequence continues at coordinate 7,457 of CAMLDT010000026.1, read as the reverse complement.
CAGCGCTTCATGGCTGGCGGCCACCCGCAGCAGCAGGTCCAGATCCAGCGGCTTGGCCCAGCGCATGTTGACCACGGTGGCGCCCATCTTTTGCGCGGCCTGCAGTGCCGGATACAAGAGCGTGCCGAAGGCCAGGATGGCAACAGTCTTGCCCTGGACGCGGATCTCGCCCTTGCCGAAGGGCAAGGCGTCAAGATGGGGCTGGGTTGCCACGCCTGCGCCGGCACCGCGCGGATAACGCACAGCCACGGGGTGGTTTTGTTCATAGGCGCTGCTGAGCAGCATGCGGCACTCGTTTTCGTCGGCCGGACAGGCCACGCTCATGTGCGGGATGCAGCGCAGGTAGGCGATGTCATAGGCCCCGGCATGGGTGGCGCCATCCGCGCCGACCAGCCCGGCGCGGTCCAGCGCGAACACCACCGGCAGGTTTTGCAGCGCAACGTCGTGGATCAGCTGGTCGTAGCCGCGCTGCAGGAAGGTCGAATAAATCGCGACGACCGGCTTGAGCCCTTCACAGGCCATGCCGGCTGCAAACGTCACCGCGTGCTGCTCGGCAATGCCCACGTCGTAATAACGCTCGGGAAAACGCTGGTGGAATTCGACCATGCCGGAGCCTTCACGCATGGCGGGCGTGATGCCCACCAGCCGGCTGTCTTTTTCCGCCATGTCGCACAGCCAGTGGCCGAACACCTGGGTGAAGGTCTGCCTGGCCGGTGCTGCCGGCTTTTGCAGCCCGAGCGCAGGATCGAACTTGCCGGGACCGTGGTAGGCCACCGGGTCGGCCTCGGCCAGTTTGTAACCCTGGCCTTTTTTGGTGACCACGTGCAAAAACTGCGGCCCCGACAGGTGCTTGATGTTTTCCAGCGTCGGGATCAGGGATTCCAGGTCATGACCGTCGATGGGCCCGATGTAGTTGAAGCCGAAATTTTCGAACAGGGTGGCGGGAACCACCATGCCCTTGGCATGCGTTTCCAGCCGCTTGGCCAGCTCGAACAGCGGCGGCGCCACCTTGAGGACCTGCTTGCCGACATTTTTGGCCGACGCATAAAACTGCCCGCTCATGAGCTGCGCCAGGTAACGGTTCAGCGCGCCCACCGGCGGGCTGATGCTCATGTCGTTGTCATTGAGCACCACCAGCAGCTTGCAGTCGCACACGCCGGCATTGTTGAGTGCCTCGAAAGCCATGCCCGCGCTCATGGCGCCGTCGCCGATGATGGCAACGGCATGGCGGTCTTCACCCTTTTGCTTCGCGGCCATGGCCATGCCGAGCGCGGCAGAGATCGAGGTCGATGAGTGCGCCGTGCCAAAGGTGTCGTACTCGCTTTCATCACGGCGCGGAAATCCGCTGAGCCCGCCGAGCTGGCGCAGGCTGTTCATGCGGTCGCGCCGTCCGGTCAGGATCTTGTGCGGGTAAGTCTGGTGACCCACGTCCCAGACCAGGCGGTCATCCGGCGTGTTGAAGACGTAATGCAGCGCCACCGTGAGTTCGACGGTGCCCAGATTGGAGCTGAGGTGGCCGCCCGTCTGCGAGACGCTTTGCAGCACATAACTGCGCAGTTCGTCGGCCAGCGTCTTGAGCTGGGCGCGCGGCAGCAAGCGCAGGTCGGCGGGGCTGTTGATGGTTTCTAGCAGTGGGTACATCGTGGTGTGCCTTGTTATTTCCGGCGCCATGCGCCGCGTCCCTGGGGTCCGCTCAGGTGCTGCGGTTCACCAGCATGTCAGCCAGCGCGCTGAGCGCGTCCGTGTGCCTGAGCCCGCTGGCCTTGAGGCTGTGGTGAGCCTGGGAAAGCAATTCCTGCGCGTAGTTGCGTGAGGCGGGCAGCCCCATCAACGAAACAAAGGTCGGTTTGTCCTGGGCCGCATCCTTGCCGGCCGTCTTGCCCAGCGTGGCGGAATCGGCCGTCACGTCCAGGATGTCGTCCACCACCTGGAACGCCAGCCCCACCGCTGCACCGTAGTCGCGCAGGGCATTTCCGGCAAGCGGTGCGGTGGCCCCGCAGGCCGCGCCCATCATCACGCTGGCCTGCAGCAAGGCGCCGGTTTTCAGGCGATGCATGTCGTGCAGCTGCTCCGAAGACAGGGCCTTGCCGACACTGGCAAGGTCGATCGCCTGGCCGCCCGCCATGCCCTGGTAACCCGCCGCCTGCGCCAGCATGCGGCAGAGCACCGCCTGCGTTGCGGCGTCCACCGAACCGTCTTGCGGCGTCAGCAACTCGAAGGCCAGGGCCTGAAGCGCGTCACCGGCCAGCAGGGCCTGGGCTTCGCCGAATTTGACATGCACCGTCGGCTTACCGCGGCGCAACACGTCGTTGTCCATGCAGGGCATGTCATCGTGCACCAGCGAATAGGCGTGGATCAACTCCACCGCGCAGGCCACGCGCAGGGCCGCTTCCGGGCTGCCCTCCACGGCCTCGCAGGCGGCCATGACGAGCAGCGGACGCAGGCGCTTTCCGCCGTCCAGCACCGCATACCGCATGGCATCGCCAAGCCCGGCAGGCGCGGGCCGTGGCTCGGGTGGGGCGACCCAGCGACGCAGGGCCTGTTCAACAGTGGCTAGCTGGCGGGCGCTCCAGGCGTCCAGGTCAAAAGGCGGATGCACAGTCAATGGGCTACTCTTGGTTCCAGGGTTTGAGCTCGTCGCCCTCCAGCACCTTGATCTGGTTTTCCACGGCCTCCAGTTTGCCGCGGCAAAACTTGAGCAGTTCGGCACCGCGCTGATAACCCGTGAGCAACTGGTCAAGCGGCAGCTGGCCGGATTCAAGGCGGGCCACCAGGGTTTCAAGCTCTTCCAGCGCAGCTTCGTAGCTGGCGGGTTGGGCGGGGGTGGGAGGGGCAGGAGTTTTGGCCATGGTGATTTCGGGGATGCACTGATTTTAGGCCGTTGCGCGGCCCCTGCCGGCCCGAGGGCCTGGCGCCTGCGGAAGCCCCCTGCTTTCGGGGTTGCCATGTGCAGTGCGAACCGCCGCCTTGAGGGGTCACACGGTACAATGCCAGCTGGTTCCGACCTTGCAGCGCGCCCTGGTGGCAGGCTGCCCGCGTGTCCATCTACCCCCGGGATTGCCTGTTCCGGCAAATGCATGTCCGATCTAAGCCTTCGCCTGCTGCAGGCCACCAGCCAGCTCCCCGTTTCCAGCTATTTTGATGCCGGCCTGTACCAGCGCGAGCAGCAAAAGCTGTTTGCGCGCGGCCCGCGCTACGTGGGTCACGAGCTGGCCGTCCCGAATCTGGGCGACTATTACGCCCTGCCGCAGGAACTGGGCGGCCGGGCCCTGGTGCGCAACGCCACCGGCGTTGAGCTGATCTCCAACGTCTGCCGGCACCGCCAGTCCACCATGCTGCAGGGCCGCGGCAACACCGGCAGCAACATCGTCTGCCCGCTGCACCGCTGGACTTACAACACCACCGGCGAGCTGATCGGCGCGCCGCATTTCCAGGTGGACCCGTGCCTGAACCTGAACCGTTACAAGACCAGCGTCTGGAACGGCCTGGTCTTCGAGAACAACGGCCGCGACATTGCCGCCGAAATGGCACCGCTGGGCCACATGGCCGACCTTGACTTCTCCGGCTACCAGCTCGACAACATCCACCTCCACGAGTGCAACTACAACTGGAAAACCTTCATCGAGGTCTACCTGGAGGACTACCACGTCGGCCCCTACCATCCGGGTCTCGGCGGATTCGTCACGACGGACGACCTGCGCTGGGAACTGACGCCGCATTATTCGGTGCAGACCGTCGGTGTATCCGACAAGCTCGGCAAGCCGGGCACCGACACCTACAAGAAGTGGCACGACGTGGTGCTGCAGTACCGCGGCGGCGTGCCGCCCAAATACGGCGCGATCTGGCTGACCTATTACCCCAACGTGATGGTCGAGTGGTACCCGCATGCACTGGTCGTCAGCACCCTGCACCCGCAAGGCCCGGACAAGACCCTCAATGTGGTGGAGTTTTATTACCCCGAGGAAATTTGCGCCTTCGAGCGCGAATTTGTCGAGGCGCAGCAGGCCGCCTACATGGAAACCTGTGTCGAGGACGACGAGATCGCGCTCAGCATGGACGCCGGCCGCAAGGCGCTGATGCAGCGCGGCGACAACGAGTTCGGCCCCTACCAGAGCCCGATGGAAGACGGCATGCAGCATTTCCACGAGTGGTACCGGCGCGAGATGGGCGCCAGCAAAACCACGCAGATGCTGTGAGCATCCGCGCTTTCCAGCCCGGCTCCGATGCTCCCGATTTGATAGCTGCTTGCGCCCGCCGGACAAGGGCTAGAGCCACTTTTTACTTATAAAACCGGACCTCCATGCAAGCCCTCTGGATGCTGGCCGCGGCCTTTTTCTTCGCCTCCATGGCGGTCTGCGTGAAGTTTGCCTCGGAACACTTCAACAGCGCCGAGCTGGTGTTTTACCGCGGCCTGCTGGGCATGTTGTTCATGTGGGCGCTGGCCCGCTCGCGCGGCATCGGGCTGGCCACGCGTTTTCCGGGCATGCACATGTGGCGCAGCCTGGTCGGGGTGATCTCGCTGGGCGCCTGGTTTTATGCCATCGCCCATTTGCCGCTGGCCACCGCCATGACACTGAACTACATGAGCAGCGTCTGGATTGCCGCTTTTCTCGTTGGCGGCGCCCTGCTGATGGGTTTGCTGCCGGCCCGTGGCGAACGCGCGGCGACCCCGGCGGCGGGCTGGAGCCAGGGGCCTTTGGTGTTGACGGTGATCGCCGGTTTTATCGGCGTCATCATGATGCTGCGGCCAACCATCGAACAAAACCAGGCTTTTGCCGGCCTGGTCGGCCTGATGTCAGGCCTGCTGGCGGCTTTTGCCTACATGCAGGTGATGGCACTGGCGCGCGTCGGCGAGCCGGAAACCCGCACGGTGTTTTACTTCGCGCTGGGCTCGGCCGCGGCCGGTGGCCTCGGCATGCTTGTGGCCGGAACCTCCGAATGGCACTGGAAACCCGCCCTCTGGCTGGTGCCGCTGGGCGTGCTGGCCTCGCTGGGCCAGCTGTGCATGACGCGCGCCTACAGCCTGGCCAAAACCCGCAGCGCCACGCTGCTGGTGGCCAACCTGCAGTACTCCGGCATCGTGTTTGGCGCCATTTACAGCATCGTGCTGTTCGGCGAACGGCTGCCGCTGATCGGCTGGGCCGGCATGGCCCTGATCATGGCCAGCGGCATTGCCGCCACCGTGCTGCGCGCCCGCGCCGCGCCCAACTCGCCAGCCGAGGAACATTGAAGGCGCTTTGCGCCCTTGTCTGACGCCCGGAGCGCGCCTGGCCCCTTGCAGGCCGCCGCCGCTGCGCCATACTTGGCATGTGTCCCGTTGCCGCCGGCACCGCACCGGCGTTTGCCCACCTTTTCCTGAAGAACCCCGCCATGTACACCACCCTGATCTCCGTCCCGCAGTTGCAGGCCCTGACGGCCGGCGCCCAGCCCCTGCGGATTTTTGACTGCAGCTTTGAGCTGATGCAGCCGCACGCCGGCCGGACGCACTACCTGCAGGCCCACATCCCGGGGGCGGTTTATGCCGATCTCGACAACGACCTGAGCGCCAGGCATGGCGTGCCCGGCGCCCATGGCGTGCTTACCGCCGGCGGCGCCGACCAACCGGCTTCGGGCGGGCGCCACCCGCTGCCCAACCGCGAAAAATTTGCCACCTGGCTGTCCAGCGTGGGCTTTGCCAACAACATGCAGGCGGTGGTCTATGACCGCAATGGCGCCAATTATTGCGGCCGCCTCTGGTGGATGCTCAAGTGGGCCGGGCACGAGGGCGTCGCCATTCTCGACGGCGGCCTGCAGGCCTGGCAGGCGGCCGGCGGCGCGGTCGCCAGCGGCGAGGAAGCCTCGCATTTCCAGTCCAACTTCGAGCTCGGCCCCGAACGCGCCACCCTGGTGGACGCGGATCAGATTGCCGGCCAGCTCGGGCGCCCGGCGCAAACCCTGATCGACGCCCGCGCACCCGCGCGCTTTCGCGGCAAGGTCGAGCCGCTGGACCCGGTCGCCGGCCACATCCCCGGCGCGCTGAACCGCCCGTTCAGCCAGAACATCGGCGCGGACGGGAAATTCAAGTCCGCCGCCGAACTCCGGACCGAGTTCGAGGCCCTGCTGGGCGGCCGCGACCCGGCCAGCGTGGTGCACCACTGCGGCAGCGGGGTCAGCGCCCTGCCCAACCTGATCGGCATGGAAATCGCCGGCCTGGGCCGAAGCGGCCTGTACGCGGGAAGCTGGAGCGACTGGTGCAGCGACCCGGCCCGGCCGGTCGCCCAAGGCTAGCGGTAAATACCCCCGAAACCCCAGGCAGGGGGTATGCAATGCTTTAGTATTCGCTAGCCCACCATGCCTGATACGACCCCTCCCGAATCAACGCGACTTCTCGCCGCGGAACTGATAGAAAAGCGTTACTCACGCGGCCTGCGTTCCCTGCTGCTGATGTTGCTGGTCGGCCTGCCGCTGGTCATGCTGCTGTCCCTCGCGCAGCACAGCGGTCCGGTGCAACTGGGGGTGGTCGGCATGGCCCTGGTCCTGACCGGTGTGGGGTACTGGCTGCTGCAAAAAGGCCACTACTGGTGGACCAGCCACCTGCTGGTTTTTTCGCTGATCGGCCTGTCCACGGCCGGCATCGTGGCCTATGGTTCGGCACGCAGCGCACTGCTGCTCGGTTTTGTGGGAGCCGTGGTTGCCGCGGGCATGACCCAGGGAAAAAAGTCGCTCATTGTCGCTGTGGGCCTGAGTGCCACAGCGCTTGGCCTGCTGTGCTTGGCTGAACTTTCAGGGCTGCTGGTCACACCCGACTTCAAGGTCAACCTTCGTTTCTGGGCCGTGACGGTGTTGCTGCTGACCGGCATTGCGGTGAGCGTTTACACCAGCCGCCAGGTGGTGCTGCGGGCACTGCGCGAACAACACGCCGAACTGCGGCGCCGCGAGGAAGCTGAAGACCGCCTGCGCCTGAGCGAGGACCGCTTCAGCCGCATCTTCCGAAACAGCCCGGCGGCCATCATCGTGCAGTCGCTGGAAGACATGACGGTGCTTGACATCAACCCGGCCTTCGAGCGCCTGTACGGCTACAGCCGCGAGGAAATCCTCGGTCGCACCGATGAATGCCTGTGGCGCAACACTGAAGACCGCAAGGCTTTCCAGCGCCACATGGCCGCCGCCGGGCGGGCCATGAACCTGCCGCTGGAAGGGCGCACCAGGGACGGCCGGCGGCTGCACGTGCTGCTGTCCACCGAAATCGAAGGCAAGGGGCATGCGCGCATCGTGGTCTCCACCATCACCGATGCCACCGCTGAAACCGAGGCGCGCCAGGCGGCACGGCAATCGGCCGAGCTGTTTTCAAAAGCCTTTGATTTCAGCCCGATCAACATGACCATCACGCAGGTGTCGGACGGCACCTTTCTGGCCGTCAATGCGGTCGAGGATTCGGTGCAGGGTTTCACCCGCGAGGAATTGCTGGGCCGCACCTC
>CAMLDT010000025.1 GCA_946479075.1 uncultured Polaromonas sp. | reverse complement strand
GGCTACATACTTCAGCATCTTCGCGTCATTTCGTAGCGCAAAATAACGCCCATGCGTTTTGACGTCATCACCCTGTTTCCCGAGCTTTTCGCACCCTTGTTGAGCAGCGGGGTGACGCGCCGCGCCTACGAATCCGGCCTGGTCGAGGTCAAGCTCTGGAACCCGCGCGAGTTTGCCGAAGGCAACTACCGCCGGGTGGACGACCGCTCTTTTGGGGGTGGCCCCGGTATGGTCATGATGGCCGAACCGCTGGCGCGTTGCCTAGCAGCCATTCGCACCGACCGTGCAGAAGCTGAAAATTCACACGCGCCGGTGGTCTTGTTCTCGCCGATTGGCCAGAGGCTGGACCACAACAGCGTGGCCGGCTGGGCGGGCGGCGCCGGCGCGGTGCTGGTGTGCGGCCGTTACGAAGGCCTGGATCAGCGTTTTATCGACAGTCATGTCGATGTGCAGATCAGCCTGGGCGACTTTGTGTTGTCTGGCGGTGAAATTGCTGCCATGGCCTTGCTGGACGCCGTGGCGCGCCTGCAGCCCGGCGTGTTGAATGACGAAGGCAGCCACCAGTTGGACAGTTTCAACCCGGCGCTGGACGGCTTGCTCGATTGTCCGCATTACACGCGCCCGGAGATCTGGAAGGGGCAGGGGGTGCCGGATACCTTGTTGTCGGGAAACCACGCCCACATCGAACGCTGGCGGCGCGAGCAGCGGCTGGCCCTGACCCGGCAGCACCGGCCGGAACTGCTGGAGGCCGCACGCCAGGCCGGCCGTTTGACGGCGGCGGACGAAGCTTTCCTCGCAGGCACGACCAAACCGCCGCTTCCGGAGTCCTGATATTTCCAGAAATTCAGATTTCCGGGATGAAGTGCGAGGCGCCCGGAGTACAGCCACCGGAATGGACTTCGGGTACATGAGGATGGCGACAGGAGGGTAAGCAAGGGGGCCCTCCCCCAAGCTGGCTTAACGACGCCATTCGCCCGAAAGATGGATTGATGGAAATGTCATATAATCGTGGGCTTTTCGGTCCTCTGGCGGCCACTGCAACCATGTTGATCTTTGATGAGGTCCAGGATTTGCGGTCTTTAGTGCAGCGCGTGTATGAACGAAAAAGATGGATGGAATAAATCATGAATCTGATCGAAACCCTTGAGCAGGAAGAAATTGCCCGCTTGAACAAGACCGTTCCCGTGTACGCCCCCGGCGACACCGTGATCGTCAGCGTCAATGTGGTTGAAGGTACACGCAAGCGTGTGCAGGCGTTCGAAGGCGTGGTGATTGCCAAGCGCAACCGCGGCCTGAACTCCAGCTTCATCGTGCGCAAGATCTCCAATGGTGAAGGCGTTGAGCGGACCTTCCAGGTCTACAGCCCGCTGATTGCCAAGATCGAAGTCAAGCGCCGTGGTGATGTGCGCCGCGCCAAGCTGTACTACCTGCGTGATCGCAGCGGCAAGTCGGCACGTATCAAGGAAAAACTGGGCGCCAAAGCTGCATAAAAGCGGCTGGGTCCCTGAAAAAGCCGCTCCCTGGAGCGGCTTTTTTTTGCCTGCTACGCTTTCCATCGCATGACCTTCACCAAACCCCTGCCTGCATTCGATCCACGCACCATCCCGGTCATCGGGGTAGACGCGCACTTGTCGGGCGTGCCGGCCCAGGCGCTGAGACCCGAGGCACTCCGGCAGCGCTTCCGTCATCCACCGGTGTGGGCGCCCGAGCACAGCGTCGAGAAACGGTTTTCCGACCGCCAGCCGGCACTGGCCGCCGTGCTGATACCGCTCGTCATGCGCGACGAACTCACGCTGCTGCTGACCGAGCGCGCCGGCAACCTGTCCACCCACTCCGGTCAGGTTGCCTTCCCTGGCGGCAAAACCGACGATACCGACATCGATGCGGTGGACACGGCATTGCGCGAGGCGCATGAAGAGATTGGACTGGCCCGTGAGCATGTGGAGGTGCTGGGCACGTTGCCGACCTATGTCACCGGCACCGCTTTTATCATCACGCCGGTGGTGGCACTGGTGCGGCCTGGTTTTGCGCTGCAAGCCAACCCCTCTGAAGTGGCCGACATCTTCGAGGTGCCGCTGGACCACGTGATGAATCCGGCCAACCACCGGCGCCACGAATTCGCGTTCGATGGCGGCATCCGCCAGTGGTTGTCCATGCCCTACACCGCCCCGGTGGACGACAGTGCCGACAGCAAGGAACGCTACATCTGGGGCGCGACCGCCGGCATGCTGCGCAATCTTTACCGCTTTTTGAGCGCCTGAGCCCAGCCTGAACTGCGGGGGCATGTCACCCGTTATGATTTGGCAGCAGGGCACTTCCAGAAATTCAGAATTTCGGGATGACGTCCCAGGCGCACGGCGCAGAGCAACCGGAATGCACTGGGATGCATGAGGATGGCGAGCACCGCGCAACGACGCAATTCGCCGGGAAAATGGATTTATTGACGTGCCATGAGTTTTTTTGCCGTTTTGTTCGCTCTCATCCTTGAACAGGCCAGACCGCTGGCCCGCGGCAATGTCATCCATGCGAGTTTGCGGCGCTGGGCGCGATGGGCCAGCCGCAGCCTGGATGCCGGCCAGCCGGCGCACGGCTGGGTGGCCTGGGGCATGGCGGTGGTGGCACCGGCCCTGCTGACGCTGGCCGTGCACTGGCTGCTGTGGAGCGTCAATGTGGCTCTGGCATTTGTCTGGAGTGTGGCGGTGCTGTACGTCACCCTGGGCTTTCGCCAGTTCAGCCACTACTTCACCGATATTCGCGACGCCCTCGATGACGGCGATGAAGCCACCGCGCGTGAGCTGCTGGCTCAGTGGCGCCAGGTTGATGCCAGCGAGTTGCCGCGCAGCGAGATCGTGCGCCACGTGATCGAGTACTCGGTGCTGGCGGCACACCGCCACGTGTTCGGCGTGCTGGCCTGGTTTTCGGTGCTGGCTGCACTGGGGCTGGGCCCGGCGGGCGCCGTGCTGTATCGCCTGAGCGAGTTTGTGTCGCGCTACTGGATTCATAAAACCAGGTCCACCGGTGAGGGCGCCAGCCCGGCGCTGCAACACGCGGCGGCGCGCGCCTGGCATGTGGTGGACTATGTACCTGCGCGCCTGACCTCGCTTGGGTTTGCCGTGGTGGGCAGCTTCGAGGATGCCATCGACGGCTGGCGAAACTACGCCCAACGCCAGCCAGCGGGTCCTGAAAGCCCCAACGACGGCGTGATCCTGGCGGCCACCTCGGGCGCTGTCAATGTGCGCCTGGGGGGTGAGGCGCTGAAGGCCGCATTTGCGCCCGATGTGTCGCAGGGCTTTCAGGCGCCCGGCGGTGAGCCGATGGAGCCGGAGGCGACCGAGAGCACGCCCGGGCGTGAGCCCGAGGTGGGGCATCTGCGCAGCATTGTCGGGCTGGTGTGGCGCTCGGTGGTGCTGTGGATGGCGCTGCTGGCCCTGCTCACTTTGGCCCGCCTGCTCGGCTGAATGCCTGCTCAGTAGCGGGCCGGCTGCGACAGCTCGGCAAACAGTTCGCTATACAAACGATAGCGGCTTGCGCTTATCCCGTCTGGGCTGGAGCCACTTTTTACTTCAAGAATCACACCGCAGCCGGGCTCATGCAGGTGGGTGCAGTTGTAGAACTTGCAGTCCTGCGCATGCGCCTTGAGGTCCGGCATGTAGTTGGCCAGATGCATGGCGTCAATGTGGTGCAGGCCGAATTCCTGAAAACCCGGCGAGTCGATCAGCGCACTCTGGCGCTGCGCATCAATCCAGTACAGCGTGGTGCTGGTCGTGGTGTGTTTGCCGGAGTTCAGGGCCTGGGATATTTCAGCGGTCAGCACTTGCGCATTGGGCACCAGCAGGTTGGTCAGGCTGCTCTTGCCGGCCCCTGACGGGCCCAGCACCAGGGTTTTTTTACCCTGCAGCAGCGCCAGTAACTGCTGGTACTGCGCCTCGTTCGCCACGGGCGTCTCCGTCTTGGGTTTGATCGCCAGCGGCAACACCTGGTAGCCCATGGCCCGATAGGGTTCAAGCTTGGCCCAGGCCCGCCCGAAAGGCTCGGCCAGGTCGCTCTTGTTCAAGGCGATGATGGGTGTGATGCGTTCGGCTTCGGCGGCGATCAGCGCCCGCGTGAGCTGACTCTCGGAAAATTCGGGTTCGGCGGCGATCAGGATCAGCACCTGGTCCAGGTTGGCCGCGAACGATTTGGTGCGAAGCTCGTCCTGCCGGTAAAACAGGTTGCTGCGCGGCTCGACCTTTTCGACCGTGCCTTCGTCCTGCGAGGGCAACCACTGGACGCGATCACCGACCACGGCCTGGTTTTTTTTGCCGCGCGGATGGCAAATGACGCGCTGGCCCTCCGGCGTTTCCACCAGGCAGTGCCGGCCAAAACCGGCGACCACCAAACCGGGCAGGGTCCCGGCGGGCGAAACAGTGGTCAAGCTAGTGCCCTGTCCCACAAATAAAGGCGATATGAAATCGCCCATTCAGCCGCCATGCGGCGTTACTCGTCGTTGCCATAGCTACGGCTATGTCGCCTCCTCGCGCCTTGCCTGACAGCTGACTGGACAATTTCATTCCATCACCTTATCTGCGGGTCAGGACACCAGCAACGCGTCAACCTTCGACGCGCAGAAAAAGTCACTGACTGAAATGCCGTTCACATCATGCGTGTTGAAACGCACCGTGCATTTGCCATAACTGAGGGTCAGGTCGGGGTGGTGATCCTCGGCATTGGCGATGAAGGCCACGGCATTCACGAAACCCATGGTCTCATGGAAATTTTTGAAGCTGTAGGTTTTTTCCAGCGCGCCGTCGATCAGGCGCCAGCCCAGGGGCTGTTCGCCGTTGAGCTGGCTCAGCTGGGTCACGATTTCGGTCGCACTGAGCGCGCGGCGGTTCTGGTGGATGGCGTTCATGCAGACACTCCGGTAGGGGCGCCCAGCCGCGCCAGCCGCTCCGAAGCCGGTGGGTGCGAATAATAAAACTTCACGAACAGCGGGTCCGGCGTGAGCGTGCTGGCGTTGTCCTGATAGAGCTTGAGCAAGGCGCTTTGCAAATCCTTGCCATCGGTCTGGGCGATGGCATAGGCGTCGGCCTCGAACTCGTGCTTGCGTGAGAACAGCGCAAACACCGGCGAAATGAAAAAGCTGAACACCGGCACGGCCAGCAAAAACAGCAGCAGGGCCAGCGCGTCGTTGCTGCCGTCCAGATTCGGCCGCACGCCCAAGCCTGTGTAGAACCAGACCTGTGTGGAGAGCCAGCCCAGCAATGCAAAGCCGGCCAGGCTCATCGCGAACATTGACACGATGCGCTTGACGATGTGTTTGTGCTTGAAATGACCGAGCTCATGCGCCAGCACGGCATCGACTTCGGCGGGGTTGAGCTGCTGGAGTAGCGTGTCGTAAAACACCACGCGTTTGGACGCGCCAAAACCCGTGAAATAGGCATTGGCGTGGGCCGAGCGTTTGCTGCCGTCCATGACAAACAGGCCCTTAGCGGCAAAGCCGCAGCGTTGCATCAGCGCCGTCACGCGGGCTTTGAGGGTTTCGTCTTCCAGCGGCTGGAATTTGTTGAACAGCGGCGCAATCACCGTCGGATACAGCACCAGGATCAGCAGGTTGAAGGCCATCCAGGCGCCCCAGGCCCACAGCCACCACCAGACGCCGGTGCTGCCCATCAGCCAGAGGATCAGCGCCACGATGGGCAAACCGACCACCACGCCGACCAGCGTTGATTTGATCAGGTCGCCCAGCCACATCCTGAAGCTCATCTTGTTGAAACCAAAACGCTCCTCGATGCGAAAGGTGCTGTAGAGCGTGAAGGGCAGGTCCAGCAGTCCGCTCACCAGGCCAAAAACCGCCAGCAGCGCGATTTGCGGCACCAGCATGCCATAGCCCGCCAGGCCCGTGGCGGCCAAGGCCTGGTTCAGTACATCGATGCCGCCCAGCAAGGTCCACCCCAGCAGCACGGCTGCGCCCCAGGCCATCTCCAGCAAGCCAAAGCGGGCTTTGGTGATGGTGTAGTCGGCTGCTTTCTGGTGCGAGGCCAGAGAGATGGTGCCGGCAAAGGCCGCCGGCACCGCATCACGGTGACGCGCCACATGGCGGATCTGCCGCGACGCGAGGTAAAACCTGATGAGCAGCCCCAGCACCAGTGCGGCCGAAAACAGCAGGGTCAAGGTCAGGGAAGGGTCGGTCATGTCAGGAAGTTTAGGCGATCAGCGAGAATCGCAAGATGGCTGATACAGAACCCCTGCTGAAAAAATCCGACCAGAACCTGGTCTGGCTCGACTGTGAAATGACCGGGCTGGACCCGGACAAGGAGCGCATCATTGAAGTGGCCGTGGTGGTGACCGGGCCGCAACTGACCCCGCGCATCGAAGGCCCGGTGCTGGTAATCCATCAATCCGACGAATTGCTGGACCAGATGGACGCCTGGAACAAGGGCACCCACGGGCGCAGCGGCCTGATCGACAAGGTCAAGGCCAGTTCGGTGAGCGAAGAAGATGCCGAGAAGGAGCTGCTGGCCTTTTTGGGCAAATACCTTCCCAAGGGGACGTCCCCGCTGTGTGGCAACACGATTGGCCAGGACCGGCGTTTCCTGGTCAAGTACATGCCAAAACTGGAAGCGTTTTTCCACTACCGCAACATCGATGTCAGCACCTTCAAGGAGCTGGCCAAACGCTGGCGGCCGGAGGTGTACAGCGCATTCAAGAAACAGCAAAGCCACACGGCACTGGCCGATGTGCATGAGTCGATTGATGAGCTGGAACACTACCGCCTTCACTTTTTGAAGTGATTTCGGCCTCCAGCCCTTTGGTGGCGGGCGTAGTCCGCTATTAAATCAGGAGCGCGAGAGGCGTAGGCATGGGCCTCGCTGCGACTTTTTCATCTGCAGGGCTGGTAGAAACCCGTAAGCCGTGGCATAATCGTGGGCTTGACGGAAGCACGGGGGTGCGCCGCATTTGTACATCTACCTCACACTTTTGAGGCTCTACCAACAGAGCCATCGCCTCAAGACCGGTTGACCGGAACCCTTGAGCCGGCATATTCGTTTGATGGTTGATGTTTTATTAACCATGAACGAAGCCTTCCGCTACGCGGCAGGTGCTAGTTTCCTGTTCGCCCGCCCACACCACAAGCGTGGCAGCGTGACCAGGTGTTTAGTGAGAAAAACATGACTGACTCTTTTGAGGCTCGCGGCGATTCTTTGGCCGAAGCAAACACCGACACCGATATCAACCTGATTCCGGATTTTTCCGAGGCGACCGCCGCCGCAGAAACATCGCTGGACGCCGTGCTTGCGGAGCCCAACGGCTTCGTGAAACTGGGCCTGGCCAAGGAACTGCTGCAGGCCGTGGCCGACATGGGTTTCACCCAGCCGACCGCCGTGCAGATGGCCACCATCCCCAAAGCCATGCAGGCGCTGGATGCCGAGGTCAAGGCCGATCCGAAAGCCAAATTCACCGACCTGCTGGTCTCCAGCCAGACCGGCAGCGGCAAGACCGCGGCCTTCCTGTTGCCCGTGCTGCATACCCTGCTCAAGCAGCAGGAAGAAGCCGAGCGCAATGAGCGCGCGGAATTCGAACGCCTGAGCGCCGAGGCTGTTGCACGCGGCGAGCCGCCGCTGAAAAAACCCAAGCGCAAGGACCCGACGAACGCACGCAATTTCAAGGCCGCCACCCCCGGCGCCCTGATCCTGTGCCCGACGCGCGAACTGGCCCAGCAGGTCTGCGCCGACGCCATCGACCTGGTTCGCCATTGCCGCGGCCTGCGCATCGCCAATGTGGTGGGCGGCATTCCTTACCAGTTGCAGATCGCCAAGCTGCAAAACGCCAACCTCGTCGTCGCCACCCCTGGCCGCCTGCTGGACCTGCAGCGCAGCATGCAGATCAAGCTGGACCAGGTGCAGTTCCTGGTGGTCGACGAAGCCGACCGCATGCTGGACCTCGGTTTTGCCGACGACCTGACCGAAGTCAACCAGCTCACCATCGAGCGCAAGCAGACCATGATGTTCAGCGCCACTTTCGCGCCCCGCATCATGCAACTGGCCACGCGCGTGATGCGCCAGCCGCAGCGTGTCGAGATCGACTCGCCGCACGAAAAACACGCCTCCATCACGCAGTCGCTGCTGTGGGCCGACAACATGAGCCACAAGCGCAAGCTGCTGGATCACCTGCTGCGCGACACCACCATCAACCAGGCCATCGTGTTTGCGAGCACCCAGGTGGAGTGCGACGGACTGGCCAACGACCTGGTGCAGGAAGGCTTCAGCGCCGTGGCCCTGCATGGTGCTTTGGGCCAGGGCCTGCGCAATCGCCGCCTGATGGCGTTCCGCGATGGCCGTGTGCAGGTGCTGGTCGCCACCGACGTGGCTGCCCGCGGTCTGGATGTGCCGACCATCACCCACGTGATCAACTACGGCCTGCCGATGAAGGCCGAAGACTATGTGCACCGCATCGGCCGCACCGGCCGTGCTGGCCGTGAAGGCAAGGCGGTGACCATCGCCGAATTCCGTGATCGCCGCAAGATCCAGGACATCGAGCACTACATGCAGCAAAACCTCAAGCCCAGCGTGATCGCCGGTCTGGAGCCGCAGCAGCGTTTTGCGCCGACCTCGGACCGTCCGCGCGGCAATTTCGACCGCAACGACCGGGGTCCCCGCGGCTTCGGCGGCGGTGGCCGTTTCAGCAACGACCGTGCGCCTTCCGGCGGTTTCGGTGGCTCTGGCGGCGGATACGCCGGCAAGAAGCCCGCCTTTGGTGATCGCGGCGGTGACCGCGGTGGTTTTGGCGGCAACCGTGACGACCGTGGCGGCGCGCCTTTCCAGGGCCGTCCGGCGCCTCAGGGCGGTTATGCAGACCGTTCCGGCTTCAACGACCGCGGCCCGCGCCGTGATGACCGCGGCTTCGGTGGCGGCAACAGCAACAGCGGCGGCTTTGCACAGCGCGATGACCGCGGTGGTGATCGCGGCTTTGGCGGCGGCCGTCAAGATGGTTTTGCCTCGGCACCGCGCGGCGATTTTGCCGACCGCAAGCCTCCGTTTGCCAAACCGGCCGGCAAGGTGTTTGTGCCGCGTGACGCCCACAAACGCCCGACGCGGCCCGCACGCTGATCATTCAGCCATCCAAAAAAAAGCCCGCAAGTTGCGGGCTTTTTTCATGCGAGTCTGTGGGTGGTGCCTGTCAGGTCATGCCGTTGCGGCTGGCCAGTTCCACGAACAGGCCGGAGTGGTCCAGGTCGCTCAGGCCGTGCTGGATGCCGTCGGCATAAAGCTGCTCGAACAGCTTGGTGACCGGGGCATCAAAACCGATCTCGTCGGCCGTCGCCAGTGCATTGCGCATGTCCTTGAGCTGGATGGCCATGCGTGCACGCGGCGCGAAGTCGCGCTCGACCATGCGTTCGCCATGCACCTGCAGAATGCGGCTGTCGGCGAAGCCGCCGGTGATCGCTTCCCTGACCCTGGCCATGTCGGCGCCGCCTTTGGCGGCAAACAGCAATGCCTCGGACACCGCCCCGATGGTGATGCCGACAATCATCTGGTTGGCCAGTTTGGTGAGCTGGCCCGCGCCATGTGAACCCACGTGGGTGGCACGGCCGAAAATGCGGAAGATGGGCAGGGCACGCTCGAAATCGGCGGCCTTGCCGCCCGCCATGATGACCAGCGTGCCCTGTTCGGCGCCGCCGGTCCCGCCCGATACCGGTGCGTCGATATGGCCCATGCCCATGGCCGCCAGGCGCGCTGCGTGGTCCCGCGCCTCGCGCGGCTTGATGGACGCCATGTCAACGAACAAGGCGCCCGGTTTCATCGCCGCAGCCACGTCCTGTGTGAACAGCACGTCTTCAACCACGGCCCCGTTTTCCAGCATGCCGACCACCAGGTCGGCGTCCTTCACGGCGCTTGCGGCCTGGTCGTGCACGACGGCGCCCAGTGCAGCCAGGGAAGCCGCTTTGGCAGCGGTCCGGTTCCATACCTGCGGGGCATGGCCAGCTTCACACAGGCGTCTGGCCATGGGAAGCCCCATGCTGCCGGTGCCCAGAAAGGCGATGCGCGAAAGGGAGGTGGTTTCGGTGGGGCTCATGAATGTCCGGAAAAAAGTGCGGCCACCATCATGCGGCACACGGCAGGGCAAAAGCTGTCAGGCAGCTTTCTGGATGGCCGGGGAGAACATGCGCTCCATCTCGTTGCGCACCTTGTACGCCGGGGTGGAGGTGTCCATCGCCACATCGGCCCAGCTCAGGCTCTGGCCCTTTTTCACGGCACGCACGACCTTGACGTTGTGCGCCAGGCCCAGGGGCAGGCCGCCCATCTTCAGCGAGGTGTCGGCTGGCAGCAGCTTGCCCCAGACCGTGTAGCCGCCTTCGCCGTCCAGCATGTCGCCGGGCTTCAGGTCGCGCTTGGCGGTGGCCACCACGTCCGCGTTCCAGCAGGTCGCCACGCCGGTCGGCTCGCCGCGCAAGGCCACGCTGGCCACCGACACGCCGACTTCCAGCCCGATCAGGTGCCAGCGCTTGTACAGCGTGAAGTAACGCCCGCTCGGGTCGGTGTGTGCGTTGTATTCCTCAAAGCAGTTCTTGATGTACTCGGTCTCGGCCTCGACCGTGACCCACACACCCATGCGAATGTCGTAGGGAATCTTGCGGCCGTTGGCTTCGAGCGAAGAGATCACTTCCACCATGCCCTTGCGCTCCAGCACACCGCCTTCGCTGATCGGGCGTGTCACGTAGGGGATGTCTTCGACGCTGGCCGGCGGATAAAGCAGTCCGTTCGACGGCACCGTCAGCCCAGTGGCATTGGCAACCGCCGTGCTTTCAATCGACGGTTTGGAGCCGTCCAGAAAGCTGTTGAACATTTTCGGGTTGAGCCCGCCGCGCTCGGCTTGTTCGGGCGTGAGGCCGTAGTTGCCCCAGACGGTTTCAGGCGTGGACTCCGAAAAATGCGGCAGCCACTTGTGGCCGCGGCCGGCCGCCACCACCGGAAAGCCACAAGTGCGCGCCCAGTCCACCAGGTCACAGATCAGCGCGGGCTGGTCGCCGAAGGCCAGCGAATAAACCACACCCGCTTCGGCCGCCTTGCGCGCCAGCAGCGGCCCGCAGAAGGCATCAGCTTCCACCGTGACGTTGACCACGTGTTTGCCGTGCGCAAACGCCTGCAGGCAATGCTCGACCGCCGCCACCGGGTTGCCGGTGCACTCGACGATGATGTCGATCTGCGGATGCGTGACCACCGAGTTCCAGTCGTCGGTGATCCAGGTTGCTCCTGTTTTGATAGCTGCTTGTGCTGATTCTGCCTGGGTCAGGGCCGGATTCCATCCTACACGGGCGAGGTTGGTGCGGGCAGCAGCGGGCGACAGGTCAGCAATCGCCACCAGGTGCACACCCGGCGTTTTCGGGATTTGCGCGAGGTACATGGAGCCGAACTTGCCGGCGCCAATGAGGCCGATGCGGATGGGCTTGTTGTCTGCGGCGCGTTGCTGGAGTTTTGAGTAGAGGTTCATTGGGATATCCGTTCGGGCTGAGCCTGGTCAGGCCAGCCCGAGAGTTGAGACGACCCTTCGACAAGCTCAGGGCGAACGGGGAAGGGGGAGGGCGAGCGGCCTCAAGCCGCCTTGCGCTCCGGCAAGATTTCTTCCATCGAGGTCTGCAATGCCGTCGCTGGCACGCCGTCTTTCCAGGGCAAATCCACCGGGTAGTCCTTGAGCAGGCAGTCGTCCGGCAAGGTGGTGATGGGCGTGAAGTCGCGGTGTGCAATGTATTCGGGCCGCTTGTGGCGGCGGATGTGGTTGCTCGCCGCACACAGGCTCAGGTAGACACTGACGCGGTTGAAGGGCGACAGGTTGCTGCCCGAGGCATGCACCAGGCAGGAGTGGAACAGGATCATGGAGCCGGCCGGGCCCTTGGGGCTGACGATGCCGCCGTCCTTGCCGCCGGCGCGTTGCACCAGTTGGCGGATCAGGTCGTTGTCCACCGTCCACAAGGGGTAGCTGGTGGTGGTGAGATCGTGTTTGGCATCGACCACGCCTTTTTTGTGGCTGCCGGGGATGAACATCAGCGGGCCGTTGTGTTCGGTCACATCGTCGAGAAAAATCGCCACGTTCATGGCGCGTTCCGTGGGCATCATGTCGTCGTTGAGCCAAGTGCCGTAGTCCTGGTGCCACTGCCAGACGTCGCCTTCAAAGGCCATCTTGCCGTTGATCTTGAACTGGTGCATGTAGAGCTTCTCGCCCAGCAGGTCCTCCACCGGTTCGATCATGCGCGGGTGCCGGCCCAGTTTGGCAAAGGGCTCGCTGTACATGTGGGCGGCAAAGTTGGTGCGCACCGCGTCCTTGCCTTTTTCACGCACGTTGTAGGCCTCGCGCCGGCTGTAGAGCTCCGGGACGGCGTCGTTGAGGGTCTGCGTTTCTTCCGGCGTGAACAGGCCGGGGAAAAACAGGTAACCGTCGCGGTCGAACTGGGCGAGCTGGTCGGGGGTCAAATTCATTTTTTTGTCTCCTGGGGTTGGGTGGCTGGATGATGGGATGGGTCAGGCGGATTGGGGGTGGTTGCCGGCGCCGGGCTGCAGCACGTGGTTGAGCAGGCTGGCGAGGTTGCGGCTGGCATCTTCGCCGTGTTCGCGGATCAGGTTTTCAGCCCTGGCGGCATCGCCCGCCGCAATCGCCTGGGCAATGGTCTCGTGTTCGTCCCAGATCGATTCACGCATGGTGGACACCTGCAGCACGGCGCCCATCGCGCGGCGGATGTGGTGCCAGTGCAGTTGTGCGCTTTGGGCAATCAGCGCGTTGCCTGATGCCGCGTAAATGGCACCGTGAAACTGCGCGTCGGCTGCCATCATGGCTTTCACGTCGGTGCCGCGCGAGGCGGCCCGACCCTGGGCAATCAACCCGGGGTCGATCTGGTAGCGGGCCTGCGCCGCCAGGCGTGCAGCCAGTGCATCGAGGGCACTGCGAACCTGGTAAATCTGCACCAGCCAGGCCACATCCAGCGGTGCGACCAGCACGCCGCGGCCGGGCGCGTCCAGCACAAAGCCGTCTTTCTTGAGCAGCCGCAGCGCCTGTAGCACCGGCTGGCGGGACACGGCCAGTTGTTCGGCGATGTCTTCCTGCATGATGCGCTCGCCCGGCGCCAGCGACCCGTCGCTGATGGCGTCAAGCAGGCTGCGATAAACCTGATCGACGAGGTCGGGTGCGGTTTCGATCCTGATCAAATGGAAGGACATGGTTGGCGCTTGGTGTGTACTCTGTATACAGAATACTTTTTTGCGAAACCAGTGGATAGCGGGTTTACCCGAGGGCGGGATGGACCCGCGGCGACTGTGCCAATATGGCGTCATCACCCATCACCCCCTATCGGCTTTATTTGAGGAGCACCCCCCATGACCCGTCCCGATCCTGCCTGGCTGGACCGCATGTACAACAACCGTGCACTGGTGCCCGACCATGGCGACTATTTCGCACGCTGGGCCGCGCAGTCGGCTCAGGTCCGGCAGAGCCAGGCTTGCACGCTGGACATTCCTTTTGGCTCCGCTGCGGGCGAGACGCTGGACGTTTTTCCGGCCAGCTCCCGGGCTGCTGGCGGTTCCCCGGTGGTGGTGTTCATCCACGGCGGCTACTGGCGCTCGCTGGACAAGGCGGACCACTCCTTTCTCGCGCCGGCCCTCACCCGGGCCGGGGCCTGTGTGGTCATGCCCAACTACGACCTGTGCCCGGCCGTGACGATTCCCGACATCGCGCTGCAAATGGTGCACGCGCTGGCCTGGACCTGGCGCAACATCGCACGCTTCGGCGGCAACCCCGAGCGCATCACCGTGATCGGGCATTCAGCGGGCGGGCACCTCGCGGCCATGCTGCTGGCCTGTGTGTGGAAGCAGCATGCGGCCGACCTGCCGGCCGATCTGGTCAAAAACGCGCTGTCGGTGTCCGGCCTGTACGAGCTGGAGTCGGTGATGCACACGCCCTTTCTCAAGGACGCGCTGCGCCTGACGCCTGCCCAGGTTGCCCAGGCCAGCCCGGCCTGGTTTCCGGCCCCGCAGCGCGGTGTGCTTTACACCGTGGCCGGCGCCGATGAAAGCGAGGAGTTTTTGCGCCACAACGCGCTGATCGAGCAGGCCTGGGGCAAGCAGGTGGTGCCGGTGCGTGAAGCCCTGCTGGGGCTCAACCACTTCAGCGTGCTGGAGGCGCTGGCGCAACCGGGCCACCGCCTGCAGCACCTGGCGCTGCAACTGGTCGCGGCGACCGCCTGAGCCGCCGCTGCGGCGCTACATCAGCAGGTGTTCGCCGGCGTTGTCGCCGCCCAGAATCACGTAATTGACCTTGCGGATGTCCATCAGCCTGGTGCCGCCGGCGTAACTGATGGCGCTTTGCACGTCTTCTTCCATTTCGCGCAAGGTGTCCTTGAGGCTGCCCTTGACCGGCTCCAGGATGCGTTTGCCCTCGACGTGTTTGTACTCACCCTTGTTGAAGTCCGAAGCGCTGCCGTAGTACTCCTTGAACAGGCGGCCATCGACCTCCACCGTCTGGCCCGGGCTTTCCTCCAGGCCCGCCAGCATGGAGCCAATCATCACCATGGTGGCGCCGAAACGGATGGACTTGGCGATGTCGCCGTGTTCGCGGATGCCGCCGTCGGCAATGATGGGTTTGGTGGCCACGCGTGCGCACCACTTGAGCGCCGACAACTGCCAGCCGCCGGTGCCGAAGCCGGTTTTCAGCCGCGTGATGCACACCTTGCCCGGGCCGATGCCGACCTTGGTCGCGTCGGCGCCCCAGTTTTCCAGGTCAATGATGGCTTCGGGTGTGCCGACGTTGCCGGCGATGATGAAGGAGGCGGGCAGCTTGTCCTTCAGGTAAGCGATCATGCGCTGCACCGTGTCGGCATGGCCGTGCGCGATGTCGATGGTGATGTAGTCGGGCGCCAGGCCTTCGGCCACCAGCTGATCCACCGTGTCGTAGTCCGCTTTCTTGACGCCCAGCGAAATCGAGGCGTACACACCGGCCGCAGCCATGCGCCGGACGAAGGCCACGTTGTCGAGGTCGAAGCGGTGCATCACATAGAAATAACCGTTTTGGGCCATCCAGGTGCAGATGTCCTCGTTGATCACGGTTTTCATGTTGGCTGGCACCACCGGGATGCGGAAGCTGCGGCCGCCCAGCGTGACGCCGGCGTCGCATTCGGAGCGGCTTTCCACGCGGCATTTGCGCGGCAGCAGCAGGACGTTGTCGTAGTCGAAGATTTCCATGGATTCCAAGCCTTAAAAAACTGTTGTGTGGGTAACAGAAGGCACTTGGACTGGACCGGCGCTTGCTCCGCGGGGCGCGGAAACAAAAAACCGGGCGCAATTGCTTGGGCCCGGTGACTGATTTTAGGCGATGCTGCGGCCCGGCGGGCCACGGGCTGCCGTATAGCCGCTATATGCGCAAGCCCATGGTTCAGCGCGCCGGCCGGCAACGCGACTGGGCCGCCGCGAACACATGCCCGCTGGCGTCTTCCACCCAGCCGATCACCGCCAGCCGGGACGGGTCTGCGCCTGCCGGAATGTTCATGACGCGCGATTCCAGAAAGCCCAGGTGCTCACCTTTTGATAGCTGCTTGCGGCCGTCCCATAAGGGCTGGAGCAGGTTTCGGACCAGATTCCGGGTGACCGGCGAGCCTTCGGTGCCCATTGGGACGATCTCCACCAGTGCCAGCCAGGCGGTCCAGGGGGCAGGGGCGGCCTGCTGCTGCACGCGCTGCAAGCCCATCGAGGCGCCGATATAACCTGACACCGGCAGCCCGTGCGCCACCCGCAGGCGACCCTGTATCGAAACCGGCGTGACCTCGTGGCTCATGCGTGCCGGTGCGGCGAGCTTGAGGGCTTCCAGGCGTTTGAGTCCATCACGGCTGGCCACCGCCGACAGCGGGGCTTCGTCCCCCAGCGTGCCGGGCAGCACCCAGTCCAGTGCCAGGTCGCCGCGCCGCGCTCGGGGCGTGGCCGCATCGTCCCAGCAGTCGCGGCAATCCGCGCTGATAAAACGCTCCAGCAGGGTGGCCGGGTGGGGCTGTCCATCGCTGGCGCATGAAGACTGTGCGCGGACGGGCTGCGCCAGGCTGGCGCCAAGCACAAGGAGGGGGAGGGCAAGAATGGATACTCGCCTGAAAAATGACTGGCGCATCGTGGCTTTCTACAATGAGGGATGTTTTCAGAAGTCGCACCGAGTTCCCCTCTCTTACAAAATCTTAATCCGGAACAGCTGGCCGCCGTCACCCTGCCCAACACCCACGCGCTGATCCTGGCCGGCGCGGGTTCGGGCAAGACCCGCGTGCTCACCACCCGCATCGCCTGGCTGCTGCAAACCGGGCAGGTGTCGCCGGGCGGCATCCTGGCCGTGACCTTCACCAACAAGGCCGCCAAGGAGATGATGCTGCGCCTGTCGGACATGCTGCCGGTCAATGTGCGCGGCATGTGGATAGGGACCTTCCACGGCCTGTGCAACCGCTTTTTGCGTGCGCACTACAAGCTGGCCAACCTGCCCTCGACCTTCCAGATCCTGGACACGCAGGACCAGCTCTCGGCGATCAAGCGTCTGTGCAAGCAGTTCAACATTGACGACGAGCGTTTCCCGCCCAAGCAGCTGATGTGGTTCATCGCCGCCTGCAAGGAAGACGGCCAGCGGGCGAAAGACGTGGTGGTGCGCGACGAGGAAACCCGCAGGAAGGCCGAGATCTATGCGCTGTATGAAGAGCAGTGTCAGCGCGAAGGCGTGGTCGATTTCGGCGAGCTGATGCTGCGCAGTTATGAACTGCTGCGCGACAACGCGCCGGTACGTGAACACTACCAGCGGCGCTTTCGCCACATCCTGATCGACGAGTTCCAGGACACCAACAAGCTGCAATACGCCTGGATCAAGATGCTGGCCGGGCAGGGCGCGGATGCCGCCACCGGCGCGCATGTGATGCCGGGTGGGTCGGTGGTGGCCGTTGGCGACGATGACCAGAGCATTTATGCCTTCCGCGGCGCGCGCGTGGGCAACATGGCCGACTTCGTGCGCGAATTCGATGTGCAGCACCAGATCAAGCTGGAGCGCAACTACCGCAGCTTCGGCAACATCCTCGATTCGGCCAACGAACTCATCAGCCACAACAGCAAGCGCCTGGGCAAGAACCTGCGCACCGAGGCCGGTCCTGGTGAGCCGGTGCGCGTGTTCGAGGCGACGTCGGATTTCGCCGAGGCGCAGTGGTTTGTGGACGAGGTGCGCGAACTGGTGCGCAGCGGCACCGAGCGCAAGGAGATCGCGCTGCTGTACCGCAGCAATGCGCAAAGCCGGGTGATGGAAACCGCGCTGTACAACAACGGCATTCCGTACCGCGTCTACGGCGGCCTGCGATTTTTTGAACGTGCGGAGATCAAACATGCGCTGGCTTATTTGCGGCTGCTGGACAACCCGCACGACGACACCAGCTTCATGCGCATCGTGAACTTTCCGCCGCGCGGCATCGGCCTGCGCAGCATCGAGCAGCTGCAGGATGTGGCCCGCGCCTCGGGCTGCTCGCTGCATGACGCCGTCAGTGCGGTGCCTGGCAAGGCCGGTTCAAACCTCGGCGCTTTTGTGGCCAAACTCGATGTGTTGCGCGAGCAGACGCCAGGCCTCACCCTGCGCGAGATCATCGAGCTGGTGCTGCAGCACAGCGGACTGGAAGAACATTACAAGCTGGAAAAGGAAGGCCAGGACCGTCTCGAAAACCTGGGCGAACTGGTCAACGCCGCTGAATCCTTCGTCAGCATGGAAGGGTTTGGCCGCGATGCCGTGGCCTTGCCAGTGGACGAGCTTGGCGCGCCGCTGACACAATCGCCGGCCAGTCAGGGGCTGGACCCGTCCGCACCACTGGACAACGAACCCTTGCCGGAACTGCTGGCACCCGACCAGGAAACCGGCGAAACCTTGTCGCCGCTGGCCGCCTTCCTGACCCACGCCGCGCTGGAATCCGGCGACAACCAGGCGCAGGCCGGGCAGGACGCGGTGCAGCTCATGACGGTGCATTCGTCCAAGGGCCTGGAGTTCGACTGCGTGTTTATCTCCGGCCTGGAAGACGGCATCTTTCCGCATGAAAACTCGCTGAGCGACGCCGGTGGCATCGAGGAAGAGCGCCGGCTGATGTATGTGGCCATCACGCGCGCGCGCAAGCGCCTGTACCTGAGCCATTCGCAGACCCGCATGCTGCACGGCCAGACCCGTTACAACCTCAAAAGCCGCTTCTTTGACGAGCTGCCGGAAGCCGCGCTGAAATGGATCACGCCCAAAAACCAGGGCTTTGCGCAGGCTTACGGCGGTCATGGCGGCGCCTGGGGTGCTACAAATTCAGGAGCTGGCAGCGCTCGTGGTGATTGGGCTGCAGCCGTTTTTTCTTCAAGAAATCAGGGGGGCGACAAGTTTGCGAGCCCGCCCGTGCCGCCCCAGCGCCATGCGCCGGCGCACGGCCTGAAGACCGGCATGAACGTGTTTCACGCCAAGTTCGGCGAAGGCCGGGTCATGATGCTGGAGGGCAGCGGCGACGATGCGCGCGCCCAGATCAATTTCACCCGGCATGGTGTGAAGTGGCTGGCGCTGAGCGTGGCCAAGCTCACCGTGGTCTGAGCCGCATGCCCTTGGGTAAGATGCTGCGGACCCGATCAACCGCCCCGAGACAACCACGATGAACGAGAACGAGAACAGCCCGCCCGCAGACGACGCCACCCTGGAGGTGAGCCACCAGGAGTTCCGGACCGGGTTGCCCATGGGCCGTTTTCGCCTGATCGTCAATCCCGAGCGCGCGCAAAAATACGTCAGGCACCGGCTGTTCGTGGTCGGTATTTCGCTGCCCTTGCTGGGCATAGGCGCAGCGCTGGCGCTGTCCGGCTTTTTCTGGTGGGGCTTGCCGATGGTGCTTGTGGGCGCCCTGATGGGCCGTGTGATCAAGGCGCAAGCGGCAAAGATATTGCTGCATCTGGCCCTGAGCGACCCCAAGGTTTACCGCGAAGCCATCGATTACGAAATCCTGGAAGTGCGCCGCGCGGCCGCCTGACGCGGCCCCGGGGTTTTATCGCAGCAGCTTGCCGTCGCGGCCAATCACCGTCACTTCGACAAATTTCGAGCCCACATGGTTGTCCGGTGAAAAACTCACCTTGAAGCCGCCGGCATCGTAGCTGTTCATTTTGTCGAGCTGGGTGATGATCTTGGCGCGTGTCGGGTCGGCGCCGCTGCGGCGGATGGCCTCCACCAGAATCTTCGCGGCGATGAAGGATTCCATGCTGGCATAGGAGATCACCTTGCCCGGCTGGTATTTGGCCATCAGGGTCTGGAACTCGCGCGCCACCGGCGCCAGCGTGGAATAGGGGTAGGGCATGACCTGGGAGATGCCGATGCCGCGCGCATTGTCCTCGCCGGCGTTTTTCAGCAGTTCCTTGAAATTCACCACCGAGATGCTGAACAGCCGGGCCTTGCTGCCCTGGGCACGCATCTTCTTGATGAAGGCAGCGGACGCCCGGTTGACCGAGACCATGATGATGGCGTCGGGGTTGGCCGGTGCGATGGCGGCCACGGCGGCATCCACTTCCTCGGGCTTGGTGCGGTCGTAACCGCCTTTGGCCACCGCCTGCAGGCCGAGTTTTTGCAGCGCGGTTTCTGCGCCCGCCAGCCCGCTTTTGCCGAAAGGGTCGTCCTGGTACATCACGGCGAAGCGGCGCAGGCCGATGGTGTGCAGGTGTTCCACCATGCGCGCGGTTTCGTCGGTGTAGCTGGCGCGGATGTGGAAGATGTTCGGGTTCGTGGGTTCGCGCAGATCCTGCGCGCCGGTGTAGGGCGCCAGCAGCGCGATGCCGGCGTCTTCGAGCACGCGGTTTTTGTTCAGCGCCAGCACGTTGCCGGTGCCGACAAAACCGAACAGGGCCAGCGGCTTGTCCTCGGCCAGCACTTGCCGCGTCAGGGCCAGGGTCTGGTCCGGCTTGTAACTGTCGTCCTTGAGCGAGACGCGGATCTTGCGGCCGTAAATGCCGCCGTTGTCATTGACCCAGGCGAAGTAGGCGGCGCCGCCGGCCACGTATTCGTTGCCGGTTCCGGCAATGGTGCCGGTCAGCGGCGCCACCTGGCCGATCACGATGTCCTCGCGTGCGGGGGCGGCCTGGACCAGTGTGGCCGCCAGGGCGAGCACGGCGAACCAGTGCCTGTTGTTCAGAATCATGGGGTTTCTCCTCGGGTTTTATGAATTCTGCTGTGCAGAATAATCTGCCACCAAGTGGCTACCGCATTCTGTGAGGCGGCCGCATCGTCATGTCTAGGGGCATGCCCTCATCGAGGCACACAGGCGACAGTGTTTCTGGCGGGGTTAGAATGAAAATTCCACTGTGCAGAACTAATGCCATCATGACGACACCCACACGCCAACCCTCCGCTTCAACCCGGCCCCCGGCCAAGCCGGTCCAGGCCAAGGAGGACCGTCATTTCGTGACGGCCCTCGCACGCGGGCTGGAGGTTCTCAGCGCGTTTCGATCACGGGACCGCATGCTCGGCAACCAGGAACTGGCCCGGCGCTGCGGTTTGCCGAAGTCAACGATTTCGCGGCTGACCTACACCCTGACGCGCCAGGGTTATCTGGTGCCGGCCAGCGACGGCAAGGGAGCGGCCGGTTACCGCCTCGGCAGCGCCGTGCTGGCGCTGGGAGGTGCCATGCTGGCGCGCATGGACATGCGCCAGATCGCGCGGCCGCTGATGCAGGAGCTGGCCGACAGTTCGCAGGCCATGGTGTCGCTGGGCATACGTGATCGGCTCAGCATGATTTATGTGGAGAACTGCCGCAGCGAATCGGCGCTCACCCTGAGCCTGGATGTGGGCTCACGCATTCCCGTCGCCCAGACCGCCATGGGGCGCGCCTACCTGGCCGGCTGCAGCGAGGGCGAACGGGCCGACCTGATGGAGCGGATACGCGCGCACGACGAACAGGCCTGGCCGGCCACGCGGGCCGGCATCGAGCAGGCGCTGGCGCACTACCGCGAACATGGCTGCTGCGCCTCTTTCGGCGGCTGGCAAAAGGATGTGAATGCCATCGCCGCCGCTTTCCGGCCGGAGAGCGGTCGCTCGGTGATGGTGGTCAGCTGTGGCGGACCGGGGTTCAATCTTTCACCCGAGTTCCTGATGACGGAAGTCCGGCCGCAACTGGTTGGCCTGGTGCGCAAGCTGCAGGGGGCTTCGGGCCAAGCCTATTGAGTTCCTGAGCTATTGAGCTACGGAGTTAGCTGGCGCGCAGGGCGCCGAATCCGGTCAGTAGCTCATCTTTCCACTGCCGTCCTTGTTGCCTTTTCGGCCGGCAATTTGCCAGGCCGTGCGCTGGCCGATGAGGCCGGCGAGGAACTCCAGTTCTTCGTCGCTGTGGTTCAGCGCACGCGCCGGCGTGAGGATCTGGCCATCCCGGGCAGTGGCGTCGCCCCAGAACGACTGGTGGTAGTCGGCCTGAGAGACGCGCTTTTCATTGCCGGCAGCCACGTCCACCGTGCCATAACAGTTGCAGAAATAATTGCGGTCGCCCTGGTCGGCAAAAACCTCGGCATACACACCGGTGCCGCGGATGCCGGCGGTGATCGTGGGCATGACGATGCTGCGGTTGACACCTTTGCCCCAGACGCTGGCCACCGCGCCGGTCAGCAGGCGCAGCAGGCTGACGGCGTTGAGGGAGCTGCCGCGCTCCACCGACAGGCGGGAATTCTGGCGCACCTGAAAGGACGCATTGCCGATCACGAAGACCAGTGACGAGCCCGGCCCGGTCAGGATCTCGTCACCGGTCTGTATGGTTTGCTGCGGGTTCAGGCGCGCGCCGTTGAGCGTGGCATCACCGGTCAGTTGAACGATGTTGCTGCGCTGCTGCGCCATCGCTGCCGGCAACCCGCCGAGCGCCACCCACGCGGCCGCGGCCTTGAGCGTGTCGCGCCGCTGATGCCACAGGAGTTCTTTGTCTTGCCGGCCTTGCAGCAGGTGCTGGGTCATGGAGTTTCTCCCGGAGGGTTGACGGTGTCGTTGTCGTTGTCGGTGGCGCTGGTTTCAAAACTGTCGCGGAACGTGAAATAAATCGAGGTCGAGAACATCGCGGCCATCAGCAGGGCGGCCGGCATGACCAGTGCGGCGGCGGCTTCGGGGCTGGCCAGCAGGCTTGCCAGCAAGGTCACGAGCAGACCGACCCCCATGAGCACCACCATCCAGGCGATGCCGAACAGGGTGTAGGCGCCGGCATTCTTCCAGACCACCACACCGCTGAAAAACAGGCTCTTGACGGGGCTGACGCCGTGCCAGTGCACCAGCGCCGGTGCATGCCAGAACAGCACCGACACCGGCAGGTAGAGCACCATGACCAGCAGCATCACACCCTGCATGCCGGGCGTGAGCGCGCTTTCGCGGTTGACCGGCGCATCGGCGAACAGGGGCACGATGGACACGATCAGCAGGCAGGCTGCGGCGTACAGAAAGCCCAGCAACATCATCGCGCGCGCGCGCTGCTGGCCAGCACGGAAGGCACTGACCAGAATGGCCGGCATCGGAAAACGGCCTTTGGTGGCTTCCAGGGTGGCGGCCATCAGGCCCAGCGTCGCGGCCGGCACGATGGCCAGTGCCAGCACCACGCCCACAAAGGGAACGAACGACGCCAGGGTGGCCGCTGCCATGTACAGGAAGAACAGTCCCGCCAATGCCAGCGGCTGCCTGAAAAAGGTCTGGATACCGAGTTTGACCCATGTGATGCCGGTGCGTGCGGGAACGATGTTGAGTTTCATGGAAGGCGATGGCGTGTTGAGGGGGTCCGGAAGCAAGAGGTTCGCGGCTGCTGTGGAAAAAAGGCCGCCAGAGTGAACAATTTAACGCCAGCGCTCGAGTTTGCTTGAAAAGAAGGCGGGCCTGCAAGTTTTCGCGGGCGCGGGCTGGGCTGCTTCAGTCCGACAGGGTGGGGGGGTGGCAGGCCCGTTCGCGCAGCACGCGTTCAAAGTGCTGCGGATCGTGCGCCTGCAGCAACGCGGCTTCGCGCGGCAGGTGAAAGTCCCACAGCCGCGAAATCCAGAAGCGCAGGGCGCCGGCGCGCAGCATCGCCGGCAGCAGCGCACGCTCCTGGGCATTCAGCCGCCGCACCGACTGGTAGGCCGCGAGGAAGGCATCGGCCCGTGCCGCGTCGTGCGCACCGCTGTCCAGGTCGATGCACCAGTCGTTCAGGCTGACACCAATGTCGAACACAAAGGGATCGCAACCGGCGAAATAAAAATCAAAAAATCCCGTGAGCACCGGCGTGCCGTTTTCGCTGTCGAACATCACGTTGTCGCGGAACAGGTCGGCGTGGATGGGTCCGCGCGGCAGGGCTTGCCAGCTGGAAGAGCCTGCGACATGGTTCTGGTAGGCCAGCTCGGACAGGATCAGCCGGCGCTGTGCCTCGTCCAGATGCGGCAGCACCACCGGCACGGTTTCATTCCACCAGGCCAGGCCGCGCAGGTTGGGCTGGCTGCGATCAAAGTCCCGCCCGGCCAGGTGCATGCGGGCCAGGGTTTCACCGACGGCGGCGCAATGCACGGGTGTGGGAGCCAGTTCACTGCGGCCGCGCAGCCGGTCCACCACCGCGGCGGGCTTGTCCTTCAGGCGCAACAGGATCTCGCCGGGTGCGCCCGCATCGCCTGCCACGATGGCCTGCGGTTCCGGCACCGGGATGCCGTGCTGCGCCAGGTGTTTCATCAGGTGCAGGTAAAACGGCAGCTGTTCGAAGCTCAGGCGCTCGAACAGGGTCAGCACGTAGCGGCCCTGGTCGGTGTCCACAAAATAGTTGGTGTTTTCGATCCCACCCGCGCAGGGCTGGATGGTTTGCAACTGGCCCAGGCCAAGCGACTGCAAAAGGGGAGCGGCCTCGTCAAGCGAGACTTCAGTGTAAACGGCCATGCCTGAAACTGAAAACCGGGCGCTGGGAACGAAAGGCTAGAACTTCAGCACGTTCCAGACACGGCTGCCGGTGGCGCCGGCGCCTGATTTGGACGGCTCGGTGCCGCCACCCCGGGTTGAATCCGAGGGCAACACTTCATAGGCCGGAACATTGGCCTTGGGTTGCACCGTGATGCTCTGGGTTTCACCGCCGACGCGCAGTTCGTCGATGCGCGAGCCCGCGTCTTCCGTGCGGATGCGCTGGATCGCCTGCTCCGGGCGCCGGCTGGCCGGGTTGGTGCCAGGCTGCAGGGCCGGCGCTGGCGTTGCCCCGGGTGCAGGGGCCGGGGCGGATGCCGCCGTCTGGGCCAGGGCCGGGGCGCCGGCCAACACCGCAGCAGCGGCGAGCAGAAGGGAGCAGATCGGGTGTTGCATGGGAACATTGTAGGGGGGCGGCGCGGCCGTGGATAGAGCGGGCAAAATGGGCCCATGAGCACCGACAAAAAAACATTGCTGCTGGTGGATGGCTCCAGCTATCTGTACCGCGCCTTCCATGCGATGCCCGACCTGCGGGCCGATCCGGCTGATCCGGCCAGCCCGGCAACGGGCGCCATCCGCGGCATGGTCAACATGATGCAAAAGCTGCGCAAGGATGTGCGTGCCGACTATGCGGCCTGCGTGTTTGATGCCAAGGGCCCCACCTTTCGCGATGCGCTGTACCCCGCCTACAAGGCCCAGCGCTCGCCCATGCCCGACGACCTGCGCAGCCAGGTGGCACCCATCCACGAGGTGGTGCGTCTGCTCGGCTGGAAGGTGCTCGACGTCCCGGGCGTGGAGGCCGACGACGTGATCGGTACGCTGGCCTGCATGGCGTCGAAGCAGGGCATCGAGGTGATCATCTCCAGCGGCGACAAGGACCTGAGCCAGCTGGTGGATGAACACATCACCGTCATCGACACCATGAACGACCGCCGCCGCGACCTGGCCGGGGTCGAGGCTGAATTTGGCGTGCCGCCACGCCTGATGGTGGACTACCAGGCGCTGGTCGGCGACGCCGTGGACAACGTGCCCGGTGTGCCCAAGGTCGGCCCCAAGACGGCGGTCAAGTGGCTGCTCGAATACGGCTCGC
>CAMLDT010000024.1 GCA_946479075.1 uncultured Polaromonas sp. | reverse complement strand
TGCGCACCTACCTGACGCCCGCGCTGGAGCAGATCGACCGCGGCGTGCAGGCCCTGCGCGGCGAGGTCGAGGCCCTGACGGGCACCATCCGCCTGGGCACCACGCCGAGTTTCAACACGCGCATGGTGCCGCACTGCGTCTCGTCCTTCCTGCACCACTACCCCGGCATCCAGGTCACGGTGGAGGAGCTGTCTGCCGCCATGATCGCCAGCCAGCTGAAGTCCGGCGGGCTCGATCTGGCGGTCTCCTACCGGCCCGAGGGCAGCGACCTGTGGTTTGAGCCGCTTTACAACGAGGAGCTGCGCCTGGTGGTGGCGGCATCGCATCCGCTGGCGAAGCGGCGGCGCGTACGCGTGGTGGAGCTGCATCATGTCCGCATGGTGCTGCTGGATCCGCAGTTCCAGACGCGCCAGTTGCTCAATGAATGTTTTGAGGCGGCGGGTGCCGAGCCGCTGGTGGTCGCGCAGCTCAACTCCGTCGCGCCCATGATCGAGTTGATCCGCCAGACCGGGCTGGCCGGCATCATCGGCGAGACCGCCGTCACACCCTCCGCCGACCTGCGCGTGGTGCCGCTGGAAGACCCGACGCCGATACGCACCCCCGGCATGCTCTGGCGCAAGGGCGCCACCCGCTCGCCGGTGATCAAGCATTTTGCCGACATCATCCGCCGGGCCACGGCCCAGGACGCTTGAGGCTTGCAGCGGATCACAGCAGCGAACATGCCTGCTCGAAGGACAAGCGCGGGTTGCGGTCGAACAGCTTGCTGTCGTCGCCGTACCCAAGGTTGATCAGGAAGTTGGCCTGCAGCCGGCCATCGGCGAAAAATTCGGCATTGACCTTGGCCAGATCCACACCGCTCATGGGCCCACAGTCCAGCCCCAGCGCGCGCGCAGCCATGATGAACCAGGCGCCGCCCAGCGTGCCGTTGCGCGTGGCCGTGCCCTGCGCCAGCCCGGGGTTGCCTTCG
Organism: uncultured Polaromonas sp.; assembly: GCA_946479075.1. The sequence goes on along the minus strand of CAMLDT010000024.1, from coordinate 24,058 downwards.
AAGTTTTCCTTGGCGCCTGGCTTGTGCCAGACCTGCGGCATGTGTTCGTAGAACTTCGTGTCGTTGGCCACGATCACCGTCACCGGTGCATCCCGCGTCTTGTCCAGGTTGCCTGGCGACAGCGCGGGCAACAGGCGCGCGCGTGATTCGGGCGAGACCAGAAACACAAAACGGGCCGGCTGGGTGTTCATGGAGGTCGGGCCCATGGCCGCCAGTTCGTACACCTGCCTGAGCAGGTCCGCCGGAACCGGCTTGTCGATGAAACCGTTGGCGGTGCGTGCCTTGAGGAACAACTGGTCGAGGCTTTCGGAGGCGATGGTCATGGCTTGCTTTTCGTGAAAAGGTTGAGGGAGGTCATTCGACCTTGATGCCGGCGTCGCGGACCAGTTTTGTCCAGCGCACCACATCGCGCTGCACCAGGCTGCCGGTCTCCGCCGCGTCCAGGTTCATGGGTTTGCCGCCGGCCTTGCGGAAGGCATCCATGACGTCCGGCGCGGCAATCACCTTGCCCAGATCGGCGCGCAGGCGGGCCAGCACCTCGGGCGGTGTTTTTGCGGGTGCAAAGAAGCCGAACCAGGACTCCAGTTCCAGCGCGGCGACACCGGTCTCCTGCACGGTCGGCACTTCCGGGTGCATGGGGTTGCGCTGGCCGCCAGACACCGCCAGCGCCCTGACGTTGCCGGCATCCACCTGCACGCGCGCGGTCGGCGAGAGGTCAAAGAACAAATCGACCCGCCCGCCCAGCAGGTCCTGGTACGCGGCCTGCGCACCCCGGTAAGGCACGTGCGTGACCTGCACGCCCGCCAGATGCCACAGCGCCGCGGGCAGCACGTGCTGGCCGGAACCATTTCCGGCCGACGCATAGGTCAGCTTGCCGGGGTTGGCCTTGGCGTAGGCCACCACGTCTTTCAGCGACGCCAGCGGCAAGTCCTTGCGCGCCATCAGCGTGTAGCTGTAAGCCACGGCCAGCCCGACCGGCTCGAAGTCCTTCAGGCTGTCATAGGGCAAATTGCGGTACAGGCCGGGATTGAGCGCAATGTTGGACACCGAACCGACCAGCAAGGTGTAGCCGTCGGGTGCCGCCTTGGCGACGAAGTCCGTGCCCACCAGCGTGCCCGAGCCGGGTTTGTTTTCCACGATGAAGCTCTGCCCCATCTGCTTGCCCATACGATCAGCCAGCAAGCGCCCGACAAAGTCAAAGCCGCCGCCCGGCGGTTGCGGCACCGCCACCTTGACCACCCGGTTCGGGTAGGGTCCGTTCTGGGCCTGGGCCGGCAGGATGCCGGCGACAGCGGCCAGCGCCAGGGCCGCTGCGAGACGACGCGGCACAACAGGCCCTCGGTGGAACAAAGCGATCATGATGTCTCCTCTTGTTTCTTGTGTTGACCAGCAAAGGCGGTTCAGCGCTCCAGCGCGCCGCCGGCCAGCCAGCGCGCGCCGCGCTGGTACAACTCGTCCACCACCGGACCCTTGAGCATGGGCATGTCGAGCTTGACGGTGTAGCCGATGCGCGTCTGGATATAGGCCAGGTGCCGGTAACCCTCGGGAAAGGCCTGCAGCGCCTTGGCATCGAGCGCCACGCTGGCGGTCGAATCCACCGGGTCGATGCGGTCCTTTTCATAAATCGGCTGGCGGTGCAGCAGCTTCCACTGGCCTTCATGCTTTTGCACAAAGTCATAGAAACGGCCGGTGCAGACCACGTCGCACAGCACCGGGCCATCCGCGCCTTCCACCATGCCGCGCTGCGAGATCGTCATCTTGGTCTGCGCAATCGCGCGTTCACCGGCAATTTCAACCGCCGAGCCGCCCAGAAAATGCAGGATGCTGACGCCCTTGGCCCAACCCTCTTTCGTGACGCGGATGAAATCAGCAAACGGGCCCTGGAACCAGGTCGCCATCATCACGCCCTCCGGGTGCCAGACCGTGGCAAAACGCTCCCAGTCGCCGGCGTCGCGCCAGACGGCCCAGCGCTCCACCATCTGGCGGATCAGCAGTTCGTTGTTCATGTCGTCGTTCATTCGCTGGTTTCCTTGTGGGGGTCGGCGGCGGACACGCTGCCCGCCTGCAAAGCTTCGTAATCCACCTGGTGGCGCGCCACGCGCAGGTCGGACAGTTCATGTTTGACACGCAGGTGCTCGGGGTGGCTGCCATAAGCATCGAGCGAGGCCTGGGTGTCAAATTCGGTGTACAGCACCACGTCACAGGCGTAGTCAACCCCGCTGGAATCCACACCGATCTCCAGGTGCAGCAGGCCGGGAATGAGCCCACGCAGCGACTCGAAACTGGCCTGGAGCTGGCGGATGCTGTGGGTTTTCTCGGCCAGCGTCTCGCCACGCAGGTCCCACATGACGATGTGTTTGATCATGCGGGGAAGCCGGCTTTTTGCGGCCACAGGTTCACAAAGGCATGGACACTGCTGGCGGCGTACACACCGGCACGCGTGAAGGGCTCGTCGGCCAGCCAGGCCTCGGCAGCGGCCAGCGAGTCGAAGTCAATCGCCAGCAGGCTGCCGATCATGGTCTGCCCGTCCTCGGCCATCAGCGGCCCGGCAAAAGCGATGCGATCAGCCATCAGCGCCAGATAGGCCTTGTGTTCGGGCCGGATGCGCAGGCGCAGTGCGCCGCTGTCCGGCTTGTCGATCAGGTGGAAGACATGAATCACTTTGAAAACACCGGTTGGGCTGCACGCAACGGACGCAGCGGATTGAGCACAAAGTCGAAATCAAGGCTGTAGATGCCGTCGGGCTGCCGGATCCAGTCGGCCACCAGCGACTGGCGCACGCCGAACACCGCATCGGAGTCGAGGTAACGGTCACCGCTGCGAAACACATGCGTCACCAGCTTTTCGTAACCGGGCGCGGTAACCATGAAGTGCAGATGCGCCGGCCGCCAGGGGTGGCGCTTTGTGGCGCGCAACATGTCGCCCACCGGCCCGTCGTCCGGGATCGGGTAGGCCTCGGCCACGATGGTCCTGAAGTCGAAACGGCCGTCCGCACCGGAGCGCAGCACCCCGCGCGCACGGTGTTGCTCCAGCGCCGGGTACTGCACGTCGTAGTTGCCCTCGGCATCGGCCTGCCAGACTTCCACCACGGCGCCAGCCACCGGCTCGCCTTTCAGGCCCAGCACCCGGCCCCGCACGATGCAGGGCTCTCCTGCCGCGCCGTTGGCGACGTCATCGCCGTGTTCGTAGTGCGGCGCGCCTTCCACATGAAAGGGCCCGAACACGGTCGCCTCGGTGCAACCGGCCGGTTTGTCGTTGTTCATGGCCACGGTCAGCATGGACAGGCCCAGCGTGTCGCTCAGCAGGATGAACTCCTGGCGCTTGTCGTCACACTTCTGCCCGGTCGCCGTGAGGAAGTTGATGCCGGCCTGCCATTCCTGCTCCGTGAGCTTCACCTCGCGCGCAAACGCGTGCAGGTGCTGCACCAGGCTGGTCATCAGCTCTTTCAGGCGCGCATCGGGGGTGTCCGCAAACCGCGCGATCACCGCCTGCGTGATGGTGTCCTGGTTCAGGTTGCGCATGACCGGGTTTGCAAAAAATCAGGGGCGTTGACCGGCATGTGTTCCTCGTGTGGGCTTTCTGCGCACAAATGTAGGCGTCACCCGCCTCGAAAAAAAGCACGCTGGCGCAAATGACTTTTCCGCGCGGTGGAAAAAGCAGCCCGCGAGCTGGGCCACAATGCAGGCGGTCCCCACAAAGCCGGGACGCACATTGCAGGAGACAAGGCTTGGATCGCTGGACGGAGATTGAATTGTTTGTGCAGGTGGCTGAAACCGGCAGCCTGAGCCGCGCCGCGGAAGCCCTGGACCTGTCCAACGCAGCCGCCAGCCGCCACCTGTCGGCCCTGGAGGCGCGCCTGGGTGCCCGGCTGGTGGAGCGCAACACGCGGCGTCTCTACCTCACCGACACCGGCCAGGAATTTTTCAGCCGCGCCAAAGGCATCCTCACCGACCTCAAGGATGCAGAATCTGCCGTCAACGCCACGGCGCTGAACCCGACCGGCACGCTGCGCATCACCGCCTCGCTGTCGTTTTCCTTGCACCATGTGGCGCCGCTGCTGCGTGAGTACACCCAGCGTTATCCCAACGTCACGGTGCATGTCGAGGCCGCCAACCGCTACCTCGACATCATCGACAACAACATCGACGTGGCGATCCGCACGCGGGAAATCGAGCCGGACTCCAACATCACCATCCGGCGGCTGGGCGAGACGCGGCGCATCCTGGCGGCCTCGCCGCGCTACTTTGCGCAGCATGGCTTTCCCAAAACGCTGGAAGACCTGCAACGCCACAAGCTGCTGATCTACACCTACGCCAACAACCCCAACGAGCTGCGCTTCACGCGCGATGGCGAAACCACCACCGTCACCGTCAAAGGCCTGCTCGAATCCAACGACGGCCAGATCCTGCGCACCGCGGCGCTCGACGGCATGGGCATTCTGGTGCAGCCCAGCTATATTGTTTACAACGACATCGTGGCCGGCCGCCTGGTGCCGGTGCTGGACGAATGGGACCTGCCGCGCCTGACCATCAACCTGGCCTACCCCAGCCGCAAACACCTGTCGGCCAAGGTGCGCACCTTCATTGATTTTGTGGCCGAACACTTCGAGAAGCACGACTACGAGCGCAAGTGGACCGGCCGCTTCGGCGTGTATTGAGATGAGCGGCGTTATTCACACCGACGTCCTGATCGCCGGCGGCGGCCCTTGCGGCCTGATGCTGGCCAACGAGCTCGGCCGGCGCGGCGTGTCCTGCCTGCTGGTGGACCCCAAACCCGGCACCGCCTTCAACCCGCAGGCCAACGCCACGCAGGCGCGCACCATGGAGCATTTCCGCCGGCTCGGCTTTGCCGGCGAGATCCGCGCCCAGGGCCTGCCGGCCGACCACCCCACCGACATCGCCTACTTCACGCGGTACACCGGCCACGAGCTGGCGCGCCTGCCACTGCCGACCGCCGCGCAGGCGGTGAAAAACATCAAGACCCTGAGCGGCTCCTGGAGCGCGGCTGAACTGCCGCACCGCGTGTCGCAGAAGTTCGTCGAAGCCACCCTGCGCCGGCAGGCCGAAGCACTGCCCGGAATGGACGTGCGTTACGGATGCGCACTGGAGAGCTTCGAAGACAACGGCACCCACATCAACGCTCATATACGCCCAGCTGGCGCTGACCCCATTTCCGTGCGGGCGCAGTACCTGGTGGGCGCCGACGGCCCGCGCAGTCTGGTGCGCAGCACGCTGGGCATCGGGTGGAACGGCGCCAGCGGGGTCAGGCGCGAATTCATGGGCGGCAAGATGTTTGCGGTGTACCTGCGCGCGCCGGACTTCTACAAGGTGTTTCCGCACGCGCGGGCCTGGATGTATGTCTCGGTCAATGCGCAGCGCCGCGCCTTCATGGCCTCGGTGGATGGCCAGTCGGAATTTGCCTTCCACGCCGCCGTGCACGAGGGTGAGGACGCCGAGGCCTGGACCGCCGCCGACGCGCAGCGGATTGTTGACGAGGCCATGGGCGCACATCTGCCCATAGAGGTGTTGTCGGTGGGCACCTGGACGGCCGGCCATTCGCTGGTGGCACAAAGCTTTCAGCGTGGCCGTGTTTTCATCGGTGGCGACGCCGCCCACCTGTTCACGCCCACCGGCGGGCTGGGCTACAACACCGCCGTCGAGGACGCCGTGAATCTCGGCTGGAAACTGGCCGCCGTGGTTCGCGGCATCTCACCGCCGCAACTGCTGGACAGTTACGGTCCGGAACGCCAGCCGCTGGCCGAACGCAACACCGCTTATGCCCAGCGCTTTGCCGATTCGGTCGGCCGCTTCAGCGCATCGCCGCTGCTGGAACAGACCGGCGACCAAGGCCAGGCCGAGCGCGAACGCGCCGGCAGCTACCTGAACCAGCACGTGCGCCTGGAGTTCAACATCCCGGGCGTCACCCTCGGCGGGCGTTACGACGGCTCGCCGCTGATCGTGAAGGACGGCAGCATGCCGCCACCGGACGAAGCCGGTCACTACCAGCCCAGCGCCAGCCCCGGTGGCCGCGCGCCGCATGCCTGGCTGGAAGATGGCAGCTCGCTGTACGACAGTTTCAACTTCGAATGGACCTTGCTGGCGCTGGGGCCGGATGCACCCGGCTGCCAGGGTTTTGTCGATGCAGCGGCAAGGCTGGGCCTGGACCTGCGCGTGGTCACGCATACATCGGCCGGCCTGCGCGCGCTGTACGAAGCGCCGCTGGCACTGATCCGCCCGGACCAGATCGTGGCCTGGCGCGGCAGCGACGACAGCAGCGCGCTGCAGGTGCTGGCCCAGGCCAGCGGGCATCCGCTGGGCCTTTGATTGCACCATTTGCTCCTGATTTGATAGCTGGTTGCGCCCGCCGGATAAGGGCTGGAGGCCGATTTGTCTTATAACTCTGAAGACCGACCCGCAAAAGCCGCTTGCTGCGCCACAAAACCATCAAACGCTTTCAGCAAGGGCTGGAACTGCCCGCTGTCGCCTTCGAGTTGGGCCAGCGCAGCGCACACGGCTTCCAGCGTGGAGAGCTGATCCGGCCGGTGCGCACGGCGTATCCGGTAGTTCGAGCCCGGCAGGTCCTGCAGGGACAGCCGGGGCAGCTGCTGCAAGGACGGATTGAGATGCAGCATCCGGCGGCTTTTGCGCCATGTGCCGTCGAGCACGATCAGGCGCAACTGAGACGGGTCCCGCAACCGTTCAGGCGCTGCTGCAGGCGGCGGCGGCAAACCTGCGCCGCGGTCGGACGGCAGGTCGGGATACAGCAGCAGGTTGTGCCGGGTATCGCCGGGCGGCTGCCATTCACGCAAGTCGAACACCTCGCCGGTGAGCAGCCGGCTGCCCGGCAGGCTCAGGTGCAGCAGGCGCGCGCTGCCTTTGGGATGCTGCACTTCGAGCGGATGCTGCAGGATCAGGACCTCGACGTCATGGCGAACCGGCGTGATCCAGCGGCAGATGCAGGCAGCTTGCGGCCGCAGGCAGACCGCGCACCGCAGCCGGCCGATCACCGGCCGATCACCGCCAGGTAGGCTTCGCGCGTTTGCGGATCCACCGACGCCAGCAGTTGCGCATAAGGCGTCTGGTGGCGCGCCAGCATGCGCGCCGAGGCAATCGATTTGGAGCGGCAGTACCAGTGGCAGCTGTGCTGCATCAAAAACAGTTCAGCCGACAGCGTGTAAGCCTTGTCGCGCGGGCTGCGGCCCTGCGTATTTTTGACCACACGCTCAATGCCCTGCGCATGGACGTTCAGCATCTTGCGCATGTCAAAAGTGTTGTCGGGGAAAAATCGGTCGGCTTCCGGCAAAAACACCGGCAGCTTGCTGACCCGCGCATCGGCAACATCCACCGTTGAAAAATCCGCTGCAAAACGCTGGAACTGATCGACCAGTTGCTCCTCGGAAACAGCCAGCATGTTCCAGATCTGCGTCTGGCGCTCAGGGTCTTTTTCGCCCAGCGCCCGCAGGTAGCCTTGCGTGAGGCTTTCCATCAGCTTTTCCACCTGGTAGCGGCCCAGATGGCTGGCCAGCAGTGCAATGCGTTTCCGCTGGGTCTTGGCTTTGAGCTGGTAGGCACCGAAGGCGACCACCATGAACAGCAGAACAAATATTTCCATCGGGGCAAGGGTCCTTTACAACAGGAGACCAGTGTAGTGAATGCCGTCGCGGCACCTGGCAACCGCTTGATGGCTTCGTCATTCAGGACATCCACCGTTCGGGCTGAGCCTGTCGAAGCCTGAGCAGGGACCAAAGGCCCTTCGACAGTCCCAGGGCAAATGGGTAACTACAAGCGAAAGAGTTCATAAAATGAAAGCCATGTAGAAAAACGCTGATTCATCGTCAGGAAACAAGCCGTCATGGTTGCTTCGTGCCTGGAAGCGAATCTGATAGGGGGACCTTTTGCCTGCGGTCAAGCTATAGTGCACGCATCCAGACAGCTCGCGCACCTATCGATCAAGCGGCAGCCGTAGTAGAAGGGCACAGGGTTTCATGGAAAATTTATACCTATTGATTTTCATAGCCTATCGACCCCAAGCCCAGCAGGCGCGCGGGTTTCGGAGTTTTTCCGGCAAAGATGTATCCGCAAGCCCAGGATGTATCAACTGGGTTTTGACGTTTACACCACATTAGCCCTTTTCCAAATGAACAATCACATAGATACATCATCACTAATAAGTGCGATTAGTGCGTTCGCCGCAATAGCCTCAGCGCTCTATGCCTACTTGCAGGTCAGGCAAGCAAAAGAAAGCAACAAACAAGCTCAAAAAACCATCCTAGAGGCGTTTACACAAAATAGAATTAATGCGCTCATTGTGTTGAAAGATCACTTTGAAAATGAGCTCCCAAAAATAAAAAAGCTTGCAGATCATTTTTCGGCGCCAGAAACTTACGAATCTGCTGGCAAGCCTCTGCATGATGAGCACGAGGAACTCAGGAAAAAGCTGCAGAAAGTAAAAATAGAGATCGAGAAATTTTACGAATCCTATGTTCTCGCAAAGAGCACCAGTAAAAATGGCTAACAAATCCGAGAGAGAGACCGTCCACAAAGCTGCACTTTGCGGGTTCCCTCTACGCTTCGCCGCTGTGGCGGCCCCTTACTTCAAACATTAGATTGCAAGGAGACACAGTGCAGAAGTTTGTAGCCGTAATAGGAACCCGGAATTCCGGTAAGTCTACCGTGATAAAGAGCCTCACTGGGTGTCCTCTCAGCACCTTTCGTGGCCATGTCGAAGACAAAACCACGGGCAAGACCATCCACGTTTTGTGCAACTCGCCCCAGGAGACACCGCTTTCGCGGATGCAGTTCCGGAACGTAGTGCAACGCGCGATGAAGGATCCGAAAAGTCAAGGATTGGTGATGGCCATACAGCCTACACGCCCGCATACTCGGTTGTCGTTGGAAGACATCTTCCAAGAGGTAGTGAGCACGTCTGCGTTTGAACTCCATGCATTCATTTTGGATCCTGCGAGAAACGGCGGCCCATCGACATCTGCTGCTGTTCTTGCGCGTCTTAAGGCTTTTCGAGCGAAAATTTTGGTCCTAGATGGGCAGCGGTTCGCCCACATCAACGCGCAGTTGATCAACCGGCGTACGCGCGTTGCAAGCTAACAGGTCGTTCGACTCTGGCACGCTAAGTTTCACAGGAGACACTTCGTGGATGAGCCAGCCCAGCGAAACTTCGGTACGCCTCTGTCGGAGAAGGAAGCCGAGCAACACTTCTTCCTGCGAGAGATGCTCCTTGAGTTTTCAAAGCTCTTCGACTACAAAGAAGCAAGTGATCGGGCAGTTGCCATAGTTGGGCCGGCGTTTCTAGACACACTGATCACAGAGCTGTTGATTAGTTTTCTGATCGATGATAAGAAGGAAGTCCAGAAGCTCTTGCAACCCGAGGGCCCACTTGGTGTATTTGGAGCCAAAATCACCGCATGTTATTGCCTTGGGTTAATCGGGCAAACGATCACATCAGATCTACGGCTTGTCGCGAAGATCCGTAATCAATTTGCACACGATATACGTGCCGACTTCTCAAACGAGAAAATCAAAGAATGGTGCAAGGCGCTCCAGTGGCACAAAGAGTCGCTTATAAGCGAGCCGCCACTTGAGGCATCTGCTCGCGATCTGTTTCAAGTCGGTGTGAATCAACTTGTTTGTCATCTCCACGCCTTGCCTGGTCTCGCTCGCTTTCACAAGCGACAAAAATCAACAAGTGGTTAACTAATAAGAGCAGTAAAACCTAGCCATTCAATCAAGAGGACATCACCCTGCTTGTCGGGTGGCGTCCCTCATGTCAAACGTTAATTAGCAGCCAGTGACGGCCCACTGAATGAGTAGGTTGCCGGTCGGACCAAGTTACCTTTCGCAGCATTGCATACGCTCGGAACCTGGCGCTGACCCCACTCTCACTCTTCCGGCCGCACCCCCTCAAACGCATCCTGCAGCAGCTGACGAATAGCGTCCCGCTCCAGCGGCCGCGGATTCGCGTAGGGGGTCTGCATCGCGATGTCGCAGGCTTTGTCGAGATCGCTTTCCTTCATGCCGATGTCGCGCAGCGCCACCGGTGCGCCGTTGTGTTTCGCCAGGTCGAACACCGCCTGCGCGGCGGTGGCGCCGCCCAGCGCGGCAGCAATCGCCTGCATGGCCTGCGGCGCGGCGGCGGCGTTGTAAGCCAGTGCGTGCGGCAGCACGATGGTGTGAGTCTCGGCGTGCGGCAGGTTGAAGCTGCCGCCCAGGGTGTGGCACAGCTTGTGGTGCAGGGCCATGCCGACATTGCCCAGCACCGTGCCGCACAGCCAGGCGCCGTACAGCGCATCGCTTCGGGCGTCAATGTTATTTGCTCCCTTTTTAATAGCTGGCAGCGCCCGCCCCATGGCGGCGATGCCCTCTTTGGCCATCAGGTCCATGACGGGGTTGCTGTCGGGGGAGTACAGGCCTTCGGCGGCGTGGGCAATCGCGTTGATGCCGCTGGTCACGCTCATGCCGACCGGCAGGCCCAGGGTCAGTTCGGGGTCGTAGATCACGGTGCGGGGCAACACGCGGGCATCTTTGCCGGTTTTTTTCAGGCCGGCTTCGGTGATGCCGTAGATCGGGGTCATCTCCGAACCGGCATAGGTCGTGGGAATGGCCAGAATCGGCAGGCCGGAGTCCAGCGCAATCGCCTTGCCCAGCCCGGTGGTCGATCCGCCGCCAATCGCCACCGCGCAATCGGCGCCCAGCTTGCGGGCCAGGTCGCGCGCCTCGCGGGCGGTCTCGATGGGCACATGCATGACCGCGCGATCGAACACGCCGGCCGCGCGTGGACCGAGCAGCCCGGCAATCATTTCGGCCGAGGCACGCTGCTCCGGCGTGGAGAGCACCAGCGCCTTGCGCGCGCCGAGCGCATCGATTTCGCGCAGCAAATGCTGCAGGCTGCCGGCTCCGAAGATCACGCGGCCGGCCTGGCCGTTGTAGATAAAACTTTTCATGGCGTTTTAGGAAAATCGGTGGACAACCCGGCACTGCGCTCGACCGTCTTGATGATGGCCGCGTAGTCGTCCTGCCCGTCGCCCTGCGCCATGGCCGCATGCATGAGCTGCTGCGTCAGCGCCGTCTGCGCCAGCGGCGCATGCACCGCGCGGCCGGCGTCCAGAATGAGGTCAAGGTCCTTGATCATCTGTTCGACCGTGAAGGTGGGTGTGAAGTCGCGCGCGCCCAGCTGCACCGACTTGGCCTTGACAATCGGCGAAGCCACGGCGCTGGCGCCCAGCACCTGCCACATGTCCTGCCAGTCCAGGCCGCCCTTGCGCCCCAAGGTCAGGGCTTCGGACAACATCGCGCTGGTTTGCGCAATCATCAGGTTGACCACCAGCTTCATCAGGCGCGCCTGTTCGGCCTGGCCAAGGTAGAACTGGTTCGGCCCCAACAATTGGAGCAGCGGCAATGCCGTGTCGTAAGCGGTGCGCGGCCCGGAGGCCATCACGGTCAGTTGCGCCGCCTCGGCCATCTTGTTGTTGCCCGAGACCGTGGTGCGAAGGTAGGCCACGCCGGCGGCGGTCAGCCCCTGCGCCACCTCGGCCGACACCTGCTGCGACACCGTGCTGGCATCGATGTAAATCGCACCAGGCCGCGCCGATTGCGCGACTTGTGCGGCCACTGCGCCCAGCGCCGCATCGTTGGGCAGCGACGAAACAATGATGTCGACCGTTGCCATCGCTGCACCGGCATCACCGGCTACCTCCAGGCCCTGACTGCGCGCCAGCTGCAGGCGCCGTGCGTCCGGGTCGCTGACCGTCACCGCATGACCGCCCGCGTGGAAGTGTCCGGCCATCGGCAGGCCCATCTTCCCCACACCAGCCACATGCACAAGACTCATCACTGGCCCTTGAGGTTGGCGGCTTTGGCGATCCGGGCGGCGGCGTCCACCTCGGTCTTGATGAAAGCGTTGAAGGCATCGGGCGTCATCGGGAACGGATCGGCGCCCAGCTTGCTCATGCGTTCCTTCACCTCGGGCGTGGCGAGCGCCTTGAGCGCTTCCTCGTGCAGGCGTTTGACCACCGGCGCCGGCGTGTTGCTGGCAACGATCATGCCCACCCAGAAGGTGTAGTCGGACCCCGGCACGCCTGCTTCAACGGTGGTCGGCACTTGCGGCAAGGCGGGTGAACGCGCCGGCGTGCTGACGGCCAACGCCTGCAGCTTGCCGTCTTTCACCAGCGGCAGGGCCGAGGCCAGCGGCGCAAAAAACCAGTCGTTGCTGCCGCCGATCACATTGGTCATGGCTTCAGGCGTGCCCTTGTAAGGCACATGCAGCGCTTCAATGCCTGCCTGCAGGCGGAATTTTTCGGCGTTGAGGTGGGTGGCGCTGCCGACACCGGCCGATGCGTAATTAAGCTGGCCGGGTTTGGCTTTGGCCGCGGCGACCAGATCGGCGACCGACTTCCAGCCGCGGGCCGGATTCACCACCAGCACGTTCGGCAGCGCCGCCAGCGGGGTGATGCCGGTGAGGTCCTTGAGCGTGTCGTAAGCGATGCTGCTGTAGATCGCCGGGTTCAGCGCGTGACCGGAGGAATGCACCAGCACGGTGTAGCCGTCAGCCTCGCCCCTGGCCACCTGGGCGGCGGCGATGGTGCCGCCGGCGCCGGGTTTGTTCTCGATGATGATGGGCTGGCCCATGCTTTTGCTCATGGTGTCGGCCACCGTGCGCGCAATGATGTCGGTGCCGCTGCCGGCCGTGAAAGGCACCAGGAACTTGATCGGTTTGGACGGGTAAGCCGCCTGGGCCAGCGCAGTGCCCGAGGCGATCAGCGCCGCGGTGAGAAGAAGAAAGCGTTTCATGGTGTGTCTCCTGTTGTTTATGAATGAAATAGGGTCTGAGCCCTTTATCCATGAGCGCAAGCAGCTATCATTTTTATAGCGCCAGCGCTGCCGCAATCTTTCTTCCGGAGGCCTGCAACGCTGCCAGTTGCGGCGCCAGATCCACGCCCAGCAACTGGCCGTGGCGCTTTTTCCACTGCCCGGCCACCATCACGCTGTCGATGTTGGCCAGCGAGGCCTGCATCACCACCGCGCTGACCGGGTCGTGCACCGGTTGCATGTTGAGGTCGCTGGCGCGGATCATCACCAGGTCGGCCTGCTTGCCGGCAGCCAGCGAGCCGATGCGGTGTGATGCTTTCAGCATCCGTGCGCCTTCGACCGTGACCCAGGACAGCGCCTCGCGCGTGGTGATGGTCGAGGTCGGCGGGATGGTGCCGTGGGCCTCCCGATGCGCCACGTTGTCCAGCGAGCGCTGGATGCCCAGCGCGATGCGCGCCTGCGAGAGCATGTCGCCGCTCATCACGCTTTCCAGATCCACCCCCAGCGAGGGCGCGCGGCCGAAGGCACGCAAGCGCCCGGTCAACGGGTGGCCATGGCCCTGGCTCATTTCGCTTTCGGCCGCCGCCGAGAAACTCATGCCGAGTTCGCAGAAGCGCTGCAGTTGCACGTCGTCCAGCGCATGGCCATGCACGATGTTGATGTGTTCGCCGAGCAGGCCGGCGGCTTCGAGTTTGTCCCAGCCGTCGGGCGTGCGCGCGGGGCCGCCGCCCTGATGCAGCGAGGCGATCAGGCCCAGGTCTTTGGCCATGGCGAAGTCATGCATCGCCACGTCCAGCGTCGAATAATGCGGGCCGAGCACGGCCGCCTGGATGCTCAGCAGCGGCTGGCCCTGGTGGCTTTTAAACAGGCGTTCGATCTCGGCGCGCGGATGCGGCACTTCCCAGAAAGGCTTTTGCCCCGGCTGCGGATCGGGCTTGGGCGTGCCGTGGAAAAACGCAGCGCGGATGCCGGACGCCAGCAAGCCGGCAATCGCCGCATCGTTGTGCGGTGGTGTCGGGTTGTTGTGGCACCAGTCGGCCAGCGTGGTGGTGCCGCAATTGAGCTGGTTGAGCGAGCCGACCAGGGTCGCGATGTACAGGTCATCGGGCGTAAACACGGTGGCCAGGCCGGCGTGCATCTTCTTGAAATATTCAAGCAGGGTCCAGTTGGCGGCCAGGCCACGCAGCGCCGTCTGCCAGGTGTGCATGTGGGCGTTGATCAGGCCCGGGATGATGATGTGGCCGGTGGCGTCCACCACCTGCGCGTCATCGGCATGGATGCCCGGTGCGATCTCGGTCAAGGTGTCGCCCGTCACCAGGATGTCGCCCACGGGCAAGTCGCCCTGCGCGTCCATCGTGACGATGGTCGCGCCGCGGATCAGAGTGCGCTTCACAAATGCCCTCCGTTCGGGCTGAGCTTGTCGAAGCCTGCCCTGAGCGAAGACGAATGGCCCTTCGACAAGCCTGTCCTGAGCTGAGCCGAAGGGCTCAGGGCGAGCGGTAGAGAAAGTATGCCCATGCTCAGGCTTCCAGCCCGTCGCTCATCTTGACGTTTTCCGGCTTCAGTTCCAGGCCGGCATCCTTCGCGGTTTCCACCAGCAGCACCGCAAAGTCGATGTCTTCGTAGCCGTGGCCGACCATGCGTGCCACCGACTCGCGGGTGGCCGCGGCGGCCGGCATGGCCACACCATGCGCGCGCGCCGCGCCCAGGCCCAGGTCCATGTCTTTCAGCAGCAGCTTGGGCGTGAAGGTGACCTGGTCAAACGTCAGATTGGTCAGCACCGGCGTCTTGTATTTGGTGTACATCGAGCCCAGCACCGAATCGTTGATGCTTTCGAGAAAGATGTGGCGCGGAATGCCGGCTTTTTCGGCCAGCACCGTGATCTCGCACAGGTTCTGGATGATCACGCCGAACATGGTGTTGTGGGCGATCTTCCAGATGCGGGCCAGCTCGCCCTCACCCACCCACATCACCTTGCGCGCCATGGCCTGCAAATAGGGCTCGACCTCGGTGTACAGCGCCTTGGGACCCGAGGCCACCTGCAGCAGCTTGCCGGCCTTGGCCACCTTGGCGTTGCCCGACACCGGCGAGCACAGATAACCGACGCCCATGGCTTCGAGCCGGGCGCGGATTTCTGCCGAGCCTTCCTGCGAGATCGAGGAGCTGTCCACGACAATGCGCGGCCTGGCCGAACCAGCCACCAGGCCGCCCTCTTCAAACAGCACCTGCTTGAGGTCGTTGGTGGTGGACACCATGGTGAACACGATGTCGCAGGTGGCCAGCTCCTGCTTGTTGCCGACGATGGTGGCGCCGGCCTCGGCCAGCGGCGCAGCCTTGGACGCGGTGCGGTTCCAGACGCTGACCTCGTTGCCCGCCTTGACCAGACGCTTGGCCATGGCCTCGCCCATCCGTCCCAACCCAATCCATCCGATGCGCACTGCCATGCTGTCTCCTTGTTCATAACACCTGGCGCTAATGTGCCGCAGCCCTCCGGAGGGTTCAAGAAATACAGAGGAAATCAGTTTTCCCGTTGGCGGAAAGACGCGCGCGCCCCTCAAAAGCAGCGTCTCGTGCAGACCGCGGCAAACTCAGGCAATATCGTCGCCATGAACGACAGCACCGACTACACACCTCCCGCCATCTGGTCACCCCCTGCATCCAGCGGCGGCCGTTTCGCCAACATCAACCGGCCCGTGGCCGGCCCCACGCACGACAAGGAACTGCCGGTGGGCAAACACCCGCTGCAGCTGTATTCGCTGGGCACGCCCAACGGTGTCAAGGTCACGGTGATGCTGGAGGAATTGCTGGCGCTGGGCCACCGCGGTGCCGAGTACGACGCCTGGCTGATCCGCATCCACGAGGGCGAGCAGTTCGGCAGCGGCTTTGTGGCGGCCAACCCCAACTCCAAGATCCCGGTGCTGGTGGACCGCAGCGGCGCCACGCCGCAGCGGGTTTTTGAGTCGGGCGCGATCCTGCAATACCTGGCCGAAAAGTTCGGCGTGTTTTTGCCCGCCAGCGGGGCGCCACGCGCCGAATGCCTGTCGTGGCTGAACTGGCTGATGGGCAGCGCGCCGTTTCTGGGCGGCGGCTTCGGCCACTTTTACGCTTACGCCCCCAGCAAGATGCAATACCCCATCGACCGCTACACCATGGAAGTCAAGCGCCAGCTCGACGTGCTGAACCGCCGCCTGGCCGAGGTACCGTATCTGGCGGGCGATGACTACACGATTGCCGACATGGCGGTCTGGCCCTGGTATGGCGCCCTGGTGAAAGGCCAGTTGTATGAAGCCGGTGAGTTTTTGCAGGTGCAGACTTATACCCACGTGCTGCGCTGGACGGATGAGATCGCCCAACGTCCGGGCGCACGGCGTGGCCGCATGGTCAACCGCACCTGGGGCGAGCCCGCCAGCCAGCTGCATGAGCGCCATGAGGCCAGCGACTTCGACACCCGCACCCAGGACAAACTGACGCCTTCGGCATGATCACGCTGTACGACTGCGCCACCGCCCCCAGCCCGCGGCGCGCCCGCATCCTGCTGGCCGAAAAAGGCGTGAAGCACGAGACCGTGCAGGTGGACCTGCGCGCCGGCGAGCAGATGGGTGAAGGCTACCGCCGCATCAACCCGCAGTGCACCGTGCCTGCCCTGCAAACAGCCGAGGGCGTGCTGCTGACCGACAACGCCGCGATTGCCGCCTGGGCAGAAGCGTTTTGCCCCGAGCCGCCGCTGATGGGCCGCACCGCGCTGGACAAAGCCGACATCGCCAGCTGGCAGTGGCGCATCGAGTTCGAGGGGCTGCTGGCGATTGCCGAATGCCTGCGCAACAGTTCGCCGGCTATGGTCAACCGGGCGCTGCCCGGGCCCGTGGACTATCCGCAGATTCCCGAACTCGCCCAGCGCGGGCTGGCCCGCGTGCAGCAGTTTTTCGCGATGCTCGATGAGCAGCTCCAGGGACGCGAGTTTGTGGCCGCGAACCAGTTCAGCATCGCCGACATCACCGCCGTGGTCGCGGTGGACTTCGCCCGCGCCGTCAAGGTCAAGCCCGGCGAGCAGCACCCGCACCTGGTGCGCTGGCGGGCGGCGATGGCGCAGCGGCCGTCGATGGCGCTGTAGCTGTAGCGGCACCGCCGTTCAGTCAAGCCATCGAAGACACCATCCGTTCGGGCTGAGCCTGTCGAAGCCGTTTTAGCTCGCTGACAAACCCTTCGACAAGCTCAGGGCGAACGGTGGTGGCTGCCACGTATTTGGCTTTCACTGCACGAAGCACCTGCGCCGCCATTTGCTATTGTTCTAGTAGCGCCGTATGCAAGCAGGACGGGGTATACAGCCTGTTTTGACCATCAAGCCGGAACAGGCGAGGCCCATTCACACCCGTTCCAGCACCACCGCAATGCCCTGCCCCACACCGATGCACATGGTGCACAGCGCGTAGCGGCCGCCGGTGCGGTGCAACTGGTTCACCGCTGTGGTGATCAGGCGTGCACCGGAGGCGCCCAGCGGGTGGCCCAGCGCAATCGCGCCGCCGTTCGGGTTGACGCGGGCGTCGTCGTCCTGCAAGCCCAGCAGGCGCAGCACCGCCAGGCCCTGCGCGGCGAAGGCCTCGTTGAGTTCGATCACATCCATCTGCGCCAGGCCCAGGCCGGTCAGTGCCAGCACTTTTTCGGTCGCCGGCGCCGGGCCGATGCCCATGATGCGCGGCGGCACACCGGCCGTGGCCATGCCGACGATGCGCGCGCGCGGTGTGAGGCCGTTCTGTTTGGCGGCTTCTTCATTGGCGATCAACAGCGCGCAGGCCCCGTCGTTCACGCCGGAGGCATTGCCGGCCGTCACGCTGCCGTCCGGGCGCACCGCGCCCTTGAGTTTGGCCAGTGCTTCCATCGAGGTTTCGCGCGGGTGTTCGTCCTTGCTGACCACCACCGCGTCGCCTTTTTTCTGCGGGATGGTGACGGGTGTGATCTCGGCGTCGAAGAAACCGGACTTCTGCGCGGCAACCGCCTTCAGCTGGGACGCCAGCGCCATCTTGTCCTGGTCTTCGCGGCTGATCTTGTAGTCGGCGGCAACGTTTTCTGCCGTCTCGGGCATGGCGTCGGTGCCGTATTTCTCTTTCATCAGTTTGTTGACAAAGCGCCAGCCGATGGTGGTGTCGTACATCTGCGCAGCGCGGCTGAAGGCAGTTTCGGCCTTGCCCATCACAAACGGCGCGCGGCTCATGCTCTCGACGCCACCGGCAATCATCATGCGGGCTTCACCGGCCTTGATCGCACGCGCGGCCGTGCCCACAGCGTCCATGCCGGAGCCGCACAGGCGGTTCAGCGTGGTGCCGGGCAACTCCAGCGGCAGGCCGGCCAGCAGGGTCGCCATGTGCGCCACGTTGCGGTTGTCTTCACCGGCCTGGTTGACGCAGCCGTAGATCACGTCGGTCACGGCCATCCAGTCCACATTCGGGTTGCGCGCCATCAGCGCTTTCATGGGCACGGCGGCCAGGTCGTCGGTGCGCACGCTGCTGAGCGCGCCGCCGTAACGGCCGAAAGGGGTACGGATGGCATCGCAGATAAAAGCTTGTGTAGTCATGGTGGTTCTCTGTCTCCGTTCGCACTGAGCCTGTCGAAGTGCTTTCGCGAAAGGGGGGTGGAAAAGGCTTCGACAGGCTCAGCCCGAACGGATAGGTGAAGTTACTTCTGGATCGGCAGCCCAAGCAGCTTTTCCAGCTCGTCGTGTGTCAAGCCTTCGACTTTATCAATCAACTTGAGACCCCGCGGCGTGCATTCCAGCGTCGCCAGGTCGGAATAAATGCGTTTGACGCAGCCAACGCCGGTCAGCGGGTAGCTGCAGGACTCGACGACCTTGCTCTCGCCCTTTTTGGTCAGCAGGTCCATCATGACCCAGGTCTGCCGGGCGCCTATCGCCAGATCCATGGCACCGCCGACCGCAGGAATCGCCCCCGGCTCACCGGTGCTCCAGTTGGCCAGGTCGCCCGTGGCAGACACCTGGAAAGCGCCCAGCACGCAGATGTCGAGGTGACCGCCGCGCATCATGCCGAAGCTGTCGGCATGGTGGAAAAACGCGCCGCCCTGGAGCAGGGTCACGGGCTGCTTGCCGGCATTGATCAGGTCGTAGTCTTCATCGCCTTCAGCGGGCGCCGGGCCCATACCCAGGATGCCGTTTTCGCTATGCAGCAGCACCTCGCGCGTGGACGGGATGTGGTTGGCCACCTGCGTCGGCATGCCGATGCCGAGGTTGACGATGGCGCCCTCCGGAATGTCCTGGGCGACGCGGGCGGCGAGCTGGTCCTTGGTCCGTTTTTGGTAAGTCATGTCAGGCCGCCTTCTGGAAGCCGCCCGCCTGGGTGGCGACGCGGGCTATCTTCACAATTTTGTGGACGTAGATACCGGGGGTGATGATGTGTTCCGGATCCATCGCTCCGAGTTCGGCAATCTCGTGCACGGTGGCCACGGTGAGTTTGGCGGCAGTCGCCATGACCGGGCCGAAGTTGCGCGCTGCCTTGCGGTACATCAGGTTGCCCCAGCGGTCACCGCGCTCGGCCTTGATCAGCGCCACGTCGCCATGGATGGGCATTTCCAGCACATAGCCCTTGCCGTTGATCTCGCGGGTTTCCTTGAGCGTGCCGTCATTGTTTTTGGCCATCTCGGTGCCGTAACCCGTGGGCGAGAAAAAGGCACCAATGCCCGCGCCCGCAGCACGTATGCGTTCGGCCAGGTTGCCCTGGGGCACCAGTTCGAGTTCCAGCTTGCCGGAGCGATACAGCGCATCAAACACATGGCTGTCGGCCTGCCGCGGAAAGCTGCAGATGACCTTGCGCACGCGGCCGGTCTTGAGCAGCGCCGCCAGGCCCGTGTCGCCGTTGCCGGCGTTGTTGTTGACCACGGTGAGGTCTTTCGCGCCCTGTTCGATCAGGCCGTCTATCAGTTCGTTGGGGATGCCGGCGGTGCCGAAGCCGCCGATCAGGACGGTGGACCCGTCCTTGACCCCAGCGAGCGCGTCAGCCACCGAGGCCGCTATCTTGTTGATCATGAATGCTTGTCTCCAGGCGGGAACAGGGGATCACTGAATTTGTTCTTATGTAGAACAAATGTTCGTATAATGAATTTTAGGAGAATTTGTCCCCCATGGCAATTGCGGCATCGCCCCTGAGTACCCACCGCCAGCCCGGCCCGGCGCCCGGGGACAGCTATGTGCAGTCCTTTGCGCGCGGGCTGGAAGTGATCCGCTCCTTCAGCGCCCAATCACCGCGCCAGACCTTGAGTGAGGTCGCCGCCCGCAGCGGCCTCACCCGCGCCGGCGCGCGGCGCATTCTGCTCACGCTGCAAACCCTGGGTTATGTGGACAGCGACGGCAAACATTTCTCGCTCACGCCCCGCATCCTGGATCTCGGCTTTGCCTATCTCTCGTCCATGCCGATATGGAACCTGGCCGAGCCGGTGATGGAAGGCCTGGTCGAGGAAGTCAGGGAATCGTGCTCGGCGGCAGTGCTGGACGGCACGGACATTGTTTATGTGTTGCGTGTCTCCACCCACAAGATCATGAGCATCACGCTGGGCGTGGGCTCGCGCCTGCCGGCCTATTGCACCTCCATGGGCCGCGTGCTGCTGGCCGCGTTGCCCGACGAAGAGGCCATGGCTTGCTTGAAAGCGTCACAGCCTGAAGCCCTGACGCGGCACACCGTGACGGACCTTGACGCCCTGCGCCAAAAACTCGCGCAGACCCGCAAGCAGGGCTGGTGCCTGGTCAATCAGGAACTCGAAGAAGGTCTGGTGTCCATGGCGGCGCCGATTTATGACCGGGCCGGACGCACCGTGGCCGCCCTCAATATCAGCGGCCAGGCCAACCGCACCAGCGCCAGGGCGATGCAGGACAGCATGCTGCAGCCGCTGCTGAACGCTGCACAAACGATTTCGCGGCTACTGGCGGTTCAGGCCAACTGAACCACGCACCCGGAGGTGCGAGGCGTCACCCGACGTGTTCAGGACTTGCGGGACCCCATGACGAGGACCACGGCGCCCAGCACCACGGCCCCAATGCTCAGCCACTGCGGGAAGTTGACGGTTTCCTTTTCCTTCACGACCAGTTCGAGCGGGCCCACCTTGGCTTTGGAGCTGTCTTTGGTGAAGCTGAAGCCGCCGGTGAAAAAGCCGGCCAGGCCAAGCACGATCAGGACAATGCCCGTGATTCTCATTGCGTTCATGGAGTTCTCCTCGCCGGATATGTTTGTTGATGCGCGGCGCGCTTGCCGGTATCACGCTGCCGTGGGAGGAATTTAAAGCCGCAGCCAATGCCGGCGCGTAGGACATGACCGCCTGACGGTTTTTGCGTGTTTGAAATGCCACAGGGTCACGAAAACGGAGCGCGTGCTAACCTTCCACCATGTTCACGCCCTCGCAAGCCGACGTCCGCCGGTTTTTCTGCTCCGTTTACGCCAAGACCCGCGCCAATCAACCGCTGGAAGCTATCGAAACCATAGCAAGCCAGTGGCTGGAGGAGCACCCGGAATACCACGCCGACTTTGCCGACACGGATGCCGCGCTGGCAAAAATCTACGAGGTGGAGGACGGCAAGACCAACCCGTTTCTGCACCTGTCCATGCACCTGTCGATCAGCGAGCAGTGCTCCATCGACCAGCCACGCGGCATCCGCCAGGCGGTGGAACTGCTGGCAGCGCGGCGCAACTCGCTGCACGACGCCCACCACGAAGCCATGGACTGCCTGGGCCAGATGGTCTGGGAAAGCCAGCGCTCGGGACGGCCGCCGGACGGCGACGCCTACATCGCCTGCGTGCAGCGCCACGCCACAAGAGATTAGCCACAAGGTCGCAGCGGCACGCGGCAACAAATGGCTTCACAAAGACAAAGCCCCGCAGAGCGGGGCTTTGTTTACTTTCCGGAGCGCAGCGGCTTAACGGAACCGGCTCTGCGGAATCACTTTCAGGTCACCTTCCAGGGACGACAGGTAGCCCGCCAGTTGCTTGAGTTCGGCATTGGTGTATTGCTTGGCCATGCCGGCCATGATGGCGTTGCCGCGGCCCACCTTGGGGTTGTTTTCCATCTTGTAGGACTTGAGGGCCACAAACAGGTAGTCCGCATGCTGGCCGGCGAGTTTGGGGTAGCTCGGATCGATGGGCTTTGAAAAATCAGCGCCGTGGCAGGAGGCGCAATTGGCCTTCGCCAGCAGGGCAGCCACCGCCGGGCTTGGCGTCTTCGCGGTGCGGCTGGCGGGTGCGGCACCTTCGGTCATGCCGTGGTGCTCATAGTAGGCAGCCAGGTCCGCGATGTCCTGGTCGTTCAGCGACTCGGCGATGCCGCGCATGGTTGGGTGTTTGCGTTCGCCTTTTTGGTAGGCGTGCAGCGCGGCTGCAATGTATTTTCCGCTCTGGCCGGAAATCATGGGCACCTTGTACACCTCGGGGAAGCTCGCCTGGTAACCCTTGATGCCGTGGCAGCCAATACACATGGCGTTTTTGGTCTCGCCGGCTTTGACATCACCCTTGATGTCCTGGGCGTGGGCTGCAGCGGTCGCAAGTGAGACAGCAAGAGCGAAGATCGTGGTGAACAGCTTGGTCATTTTTCGCGCACAATTCAGGTGGGATTCGTTATATCAACAGCCGTCGATTATATCTGCCCCTGCCGGGCCGCCGCCCGCCCCGGCTGAATCCGCGCACATTCACCCGTCTTCCCCTTTACCGCTGCTGACCACCATGAAATTTCAAGGCTCCAAAAACTACGTTGCGACCCAGGACCTGATGTTGGCCGTCAATGCCTCCGCCACCCTGAAAAAGCCGCTGCTGGTCAAGGGGGAACCCGGCACCGGCAAGACCATGCTGGCCGAGGAGGTGGCCGAAGCGCTGAAACTGCCGCTGTTGCAATGGCACATCAAGTCCACCACCAAGGCGCAACAGGGCCTGTATGAATACGACGCGGTGTCGCGCCTGCGCGACTCGCAGCTCGGCGACGAAAAGGTCAAGGACATCCACAACTACATCATCAAGGGTGTGCTCTGGCAGGCCTTCACGTCCGACGAGCCGGTGGCGCTGCTGATTGACGAAATCGACAAGGCCGACATCGAGTTCCCGAACGATTTGCTGCGCGAAATCGACCGCATGGAGTTTTACTGCTACGAAACCCGCGAACTGATCCGCGCCAAACACCGGCCCCTGGTTTTCATCACGTCCAACAACGAAAAAGAACTGCCCGACGCCTTTTTGCGCCGCTGCTTTTTCCACTACATCAAGTTCCCCGATGCCGACACCATGAAACAGATCGTGGACGTGCATTTCCCCGGGCTCAAGAAAGAGCTGCTGGCCGCAGCCATGAAAACCTTTTACGACGTGCGCAACCTGCCCGGCCTGAAAAAGAAACCCTCCACCTCCGAACTGCTGGACTGGCTCAAGCTGCTGGTGGCCGAGGACATTCCGCTCGAAGCGCTGCAAAGCAAGGAAGACAAGGTGGCCGTGCCCCCGCTGGTGGGCGCCTTGCTCAAGAACGAGCAGGACGTCACGCTGTTTGAAAAGCTGGTGTTCATGCAGCGCCACAACCGGTAAACAGGCATGGCCGAAGACACCCGCAAGCTGCTGATCGAAGGCCTGTCCGATGCGGTCGGGTTTGTGGGCGGTGCGCTGGTCGGCTTCTGGATAGGCCGCCTGGCCGGCCTGGACATCTTTGCCGCAGGTTACGGCAACGCCGCCATCGGCGGCATCGTGCTGGTGGGCCTGGGCGGAGGCCTCGGCCTGCAGGTCGCGCGGCGCTGGCGCCGTGCGCAGACCAAAAAGCGGAGCAGCGAGAAATGAGTTTTGTGCAACCCGTCACCCTGTCCGGCCGTGGTGTCGAGCTGGTGCCCCTGGGCCTGGACCATGAGGCCGGGTTGCGCGCAGCAGCCGCGGATGGCGAACTCTGGAAGCTGCGCATCACTTCCGTGCCTGAACCGGAGCAGACCCGCGTCTATATCGAAGACGCGCTGAAAGCCCGTGAAGCCGGCCACCGTTTTGCCTTCGCCGTGCGCGACCAGGCCACCGGCACCGTGCTGGGCAGCAGCAGCTACCACGACATCCTGCCGGCGGTGAAAAGGGTCGAGATTGGCTACACCTGGTACGCCGCGCGTTGCCAGCGCACCCACATCAACACCACCTGCAAGTTGCTGCTACTGACGCATGCCTTCGAGGCGCTGGGCTGCAATGTCGTCGGCTGGCGCACCGATAACTTCAACCACGCCTCGCAGCGCGCCATCGAGC
>CAMLDT010000023.1 GCA_946479075.1 uncultured Polaromonas sp. | reverse complement strand
TGTCGCCGCTGTTTGAACTCAGCGATACCGCCTTGAGTTTCATCATGGTGATCGGCGGCATCACGGCCCTGTTCATGGGCTTTCTGGGCATCATCCAGAACGACATCAAGCGTGTGGTGGCGTATTCGACCCTGTCGCAGCTGGGTTACATGACGGTTGCGCTGGGTGCATCGGCCTACTCCGTCGCCGTGTTCCACCTGATGACGCACGCTTTTTTCAAGGCCCTGTTGTTCCTGGCTGCTGGCTCGGTGATCATGGGTGTGCACCACAACCAGGACATCCGCTGGATGGGCGGCTTGCGCAAATACATGCCCATCACCTGGATCACCGCCTTGCTGGGTTCACTCGCGCTGATCGGAACGCCCCTGTTTGCAGGTTTTTATTCCAAGGACAGCATCATTGAAGCGGTGCATGCCAGCCACCTGGCTGGGGCAGGCTTTGCCCACTTTTCCGTCTTGGCCGGTGTTTTTGTGACGGCGTTTTATTCCTTCCGCATGTATTTCCTGGTGTTCCACGGGAAGGAACGCTTTGACCAGAACCCCGATGCCCATCACGATGACCACGGGCACGGTCACCATGACGATCACCATGTGCCGCACGAATCTCCTTGGGTGGTGACGGCGCCGCTGCTGCTGCTGGCCATTCCTTCTGTTGTGATCGGGTTCCTGACCATCGACACTCTGCTTTTCGGCGACTTTCTCAAGGACGCCATCACCGTCAATGCGGAAAAGCATCCCGCCATGGCCGAACTGGCTGAAATGTTTCATGGTCCGGCCCAGATGGCCTTGCACGGCCTGACGACCGCGCCGTTCTGGCTGGCACTGGCAGGCGTTGTCGCCGCTTACTACATGTACATGGTGAATCCGGCGCTGCCGGCCGCCATCAAGCGCCGGGTGGAGCCGCTCTACAAGCTGCTCGAAAACAAGTACTACATGGACTGGTTCAATGAAAACGTGCTGGCTCGCGGGGCGCGTATGCTGGGCTTTGGTCTCTGGAAAGGCGGCGACGAGAAGATGATCGACGGCACCCTGGTCAATGGCTCCTGGAAACTGGTGGGCTGGGTGTCCAGCGTCGTGCGCAAGGTCCAGACGGGTTACATCTACCACTACGCACTGGCCATGATCATGGGTATTTTCATCCTGATCAGCTATTTCGCGACCTGGCCGATGATCAAAGAAATGCTCAACAAATAAGCGACAAGAGGAATAACAAAAATGGGATTGTTGAGTCTTGCCATCTGGACGCCGATTGTTTTCGGCGTCGTGCTGCTGGCGCTAGGCCGTGACGACCAGGCACGCAGCGTGCGCTGGATCGCGCTGGTGGGTGCCATCGTGAGTTTCCTGGTGACCTTGCCGCTTTATGGCGGCTTCGAGCTGGGCACCGCATCGATGCAGTTTGTCGAGAAGGCCGCCTGGATCGACCGCTTTTCCATCAACTATCACCTGGGCGTGGACGGCATCTCCCTGTGGTTTGTGCTGCTCACGGCCTTCATCAACGTGGTGGTCGTCATTGCCAGCTGGGAATCCATCACCAGCCGCGTGAATCAGTACATGGCCGCCTTTCTGATCCTCAGCGGCTTGATGATTGGTGTCTTCACCGCGCTCGATGGCATGTTGTTTTATGTCTTTTTCGAGGCGACGCTGATTCCGATGTACCTGATCATCGGTATCTGGGGCGGTCCGAAGAAGATCTACGCGGCGTTCAAGTTCTTTCTTTACACCTTGCTCGGCTCGCTGTTGATGCTGATTGCCCTGATCTTCCTTTACGTGAAGTCCGGTGGCAGTTTTGACCTGGCCACCTGGTACCAGCTGCCACTGAGCAGTACCGCGCAAACCTTTCTCTTCTTTGCTTTTTTTGCCGCCTTCGCCGTCAAGGTGCCGATGTGGCCGGTGCACACCTGGCTGCCCGATGTGCACGTCGAGGCGCCCACCGGTGGTTCGGCCGTGCTGGCCGCCATCATGCTCAAGCTCGGCGCCTACGGCTTCCTGCGCTTCTCGATGCCGATTGCGCCCGACGCCTCGCGTGAATGGGCCTGGCTGATGATCGCGCTGTCTCTGATCGCCGTGATTTATGTGGGCCTGGTGGCCATGGTCCAGCAGGACATGAAAAAGCTGGTGGCTTACTCCTCGGTCGCGCACATGGGTTTTGTCACGCTGGGCTTTTTTATCTTCAATGACCTCGGTGTGTCCGGCGGTATCGTGCAGATGATTGCGCACGGTTTTGTTTCCGGCGCCATGTTCCTGTGCATCGGCGTGCTGTACGACCGCGTGCACTCGCGCGAAATCGCCAGTTACGGCGGGGTGGTCAACACCATGCCCAAGTTCGCCGCGTTTGCCTTGCTGTTTGCCATGGCGAACTGCGGTTTGCCGGCCACCGCCGGATTTGTCGGCGAGTGGATGGTCATCCTGGGTGCCGTCAGGTTCAACTTCTGGATCGGCCTGGCGGCAGCGACTGCCCTGATATTCGGTGCGGCCTACACGCTGTGGATGTTCAAGCGGGTTTACCTCGGGCCGGTGACCAACGACAACGTCAAGGGGCTGACCGACATCAACAGCCGCGAGTTCCTGATGCTGGCATTGCTGGCGATAGCGGTGATGTTCATGGGCATCTACCCCAAACCCTTCACTGACGTGATGGACAGCTCGGTCGCCAGCCTGCTCAAGCATGTTGCGGCCTCGAAGCTCCAGTAAGCAACCCTTCCAGAAGAATTCAGATGATTGACAAACTCAGTTGGATCGCGGTTTACCCGGAAATCGTCCTTTTGGCGATGGCGTGTGTGATCGCGCTGGTGGATCTTGGCGTCAAAAGCCCGCAACGCACGCTGACCTATGTGCTCACCTTGCTGACCCTGGCCGTGGTGGCCGCGCTGACGGCGGCTTATGCCATCGGTGGCAACACCATTTACGGCTTCGGCAAGATGGTGGTCAGTGATCCCATGGCCAACTGGCTCAAGTGCTTCGCCTCCGTTGCCATGATGGTTACCCTGGTTTATGCACGGCCTTATGCCGCCGACCGCCAGATGCTGCGGGGCGGTGAGCTTTTCACGCTGGGCATGTTTGCGTTGCTGGGCATCTTTGTGATGATCTCCGGCCATAACTTTCTGGTGCTCTACATGGGCCTGGAGCTCATGACATTGTCCAGCTACGCACTGGTGGCGCTGCGCCGCGACAACGCCACGGCCACTGAAGCTGCGATGAAATATTTTGTGCTGGGCGCACTGGCATCCGGCTTCCTGCTGTACGGCCTGTCCATGATGTACGGCGCCACAGGGTCGCTGGACGTCAACGAGGTTTATCAGGCCATTGCCAGCCGCCAGGTGAAACACTCGGTGCTGGTGTTCGGTCTGGTGTTCATCGTGGCGGGTCTGGCTTTCAAGCTCGGCGCCGTGCCCTTTCACATGTGGCTGCCCGATGTCTACCAGGGCGCGCCCACGGCCATTACCCTGTTGATCGGTGCTGCACCGCAGCTTGCAGCCTTTGCCATCTGCATCCGCCTTCTGGTGCAGGGCATGCTGCCGCTGGCCATTGACTGGCAACAGATGCTGGCCATTCTGGCCATTGGCTCGCTCCTCATCGGCAATCTGGCGGCGATTGCGCAGTCCAACTTGAAGCGCATGCTGGCGTTCTCCACCATCTCCCAGATGGGCTTTCTGCTGCTCGCGCTCCTGGCGGGGGTGGTCAACGGCAACAAGCTCAATGCCGAGTTAGCCTACGGTGCGGCGATGTTCTACGCCATCACCTATGTGCTGACCACGCTGGCCGTGTTCGGCATCATCCTGCTGCTGGCGCGCGTCGGCCATGAGTCTGAAGAGATCGTGGACCTGGCCGGCCTCAACCAGCGCAGCCCGCTGTTCGCCGGTGTCATGGCGATCTGCATGTTCTCGCTGGCCGGGGTGCCACCCGTTGTCGGCTTCTACGCCAAGCTCGGTGTCCTGCAGGCCCTGGTGTCGTCGCAGCACACCACCTACATTGTGCTGGCGGTGTTCGCCGTGATGATGTCGCTGGTGGGCGCCTTCTATTACCTGCGCGTGGTCAAGGTCATGTATTTCGATGCACCGAATCCGGACATGCCCACCGCCATCCATGCGCCTTCAGATGCCCGTGTGGTGCTGAGCATCAACGGTGCGCTGGTCCTGCTGCTCGGTCTGATGCCCGGTGGCCTGATGACCCTGTGCACCCAGGCGATTGCCAGCATCGTGAAGTCGCTGGGGGCCTGAGGTCGAATGACCCAGACTGCCTCGGTGTGGCTGGTGGTGTTGCTGGCCCTGCTGGCCGCCAACCTGCCGTTTCTCAGCAACCGCCTGCTGCTTGTGTTGCCTCTGGGCCAGCCCAAGCTGCTGGCCGTGCGCCTGGCTGAAATGGTGTTCTGGTATTTCGTGGTGGGCGGCATCGGCTTGTTTCTCGAACAGCGCGCCGGGCAGATCGCCCCCCAGGGCTGGGAGTTTTACGCGATCACCGGCACGCTGTTCATCACCTTTGCCTTTCCGGGCTTTGTGTACCGCTACCTGTTCAAGCACCGCTGACCATGTCACCGGCTGACAAGCCTTCAGCGCCTTCCGGTCCGGCCGGCGACGCTCACCTCAGGGAACATACCCTGACGAGCCGTGAATTGCTCAAGGGCCACTTTCTCCATGCTTTCCGCGACACCGTGCGCCTGCCGGATGGCAGCGAAGCTTCCCGCGAATTTGTGCGCCACCCTGGCGCGGTCATGATCATTGCCCAGCTCGATGATGGTCGCCTGGTGCTGGAGCGTCAGTACCGTTACCCGGTGCATGCGGTGATGGTCGAATTCCCGGCCGGCAAGCTGGATGCCGGAGAGGACTCGCTGGCCTGCGCCAGGCGCGAATTGCTGGAAGAGACGGGCTACACCGCACGCCGCTGGGCGCGGGCAGGCGTGATGCATCCGGTGATTTCCTATTCCACCGAATTCATTGATATCTGGTTCGCCCGCGACCTGAGCGCCGGCGAGCGCCAGCTCGATGCGGGAGAGTTCCTCGATGTTTTCGCCGCCAGTCCGGCCGAACTGTTGCAGTGGTGCAGCGACGGACGCGTTACCGACGGCAAGACCCTGACAGGCGCGCTCTGGCTGCAAAACGTGCTGTCGGGGGCATGGGTCCTGGACTGGCAGGACACGCCCGCTGCGACCGCCACCCGATAATCAAACCATGAAAGTCCTCAACCTCCAGTGTTCGCACCAGCACGCCTTTGAAGGCTGGTTTGCATCGGAAGATGATTTCCAGGGGCAGCTGGCGCGCGGGCTGGTGACCTGCCCGCTGTGTGCCGACCCTGCCATCCAGAAAATGCCCAGCGCGCCTCGCCTCAATCTGGGCGCAACCGGGCCGGCTGCGGCAACCTTGCGGGAACTGACAGTGCCGGCAGCCGCGCCTGTCACGGCGTCATTGCAGGAAGTTGCTTCGCTGGCAGCCTCCCCCAAACACGCGGAATTCCTGAAAGCCCTGCGCGAAGTCGTGGCCAATACCGAAGACGTCGGTGAGCGTTTCGCCGACGAGGCACGCGCCATGCATTACGGCGATGCCGAGCAACGCAGCATACGCGGCCAGGCCAGCCGCGCCGAAGCCATCGAGCTGATCGAGGAGGGCATCGAGGTGATGCCGCTGCCGCTGCCGGCCCTGGCCAAGGAAACGCTGCAGTAAAACACTTCGCTGATTCCGGCCGGCGCAAGCGAAGCGTTTCAATAGTGCAGATCGAATCCGTACCAGCGGAAAAAATCACCTGAGAAGAACAGGCCGACGATTGCCTGCAGCAGACCGGTAAATGCCAGAGTAGTCGCGGCAACACCCACAAGCGCAGAGGCTGTTTTTCTTGCACGCAGTGCATAGGTCAACCCCCACAGGGCCAGGGATGCCAGTGCGAGCCAGAACATCAACGGCCGCCAGGTGATTTCCGTGAACGCCGTGAAAATGTAGAGCTCTTTCACAGCCATACCGCGGCAAAGCCTGTCCAGAAACAACCAGGCGACAGGTAGGGCGAGCAGCAGGGAAATCAGACCTCTGGCTGGCAGGTCGGCCTTGTTGATCCGGTAAAGAGAACTGAAAATGATGACGATCAGCACGGCGTAGCCGCCAAGGATCATGACCAGATTAAAGAGCCACGTGGCACCCATAATTATTGCCATTTCTGAGTCCTTGCCTGAAAGTCGCGTGGTGTTGCTGCCAGCGGGAAGTGTGGGGGTTATTGTCGCGGCCTTGATTGCACCGTGAAGGGTTGTCTGGCAAATAAAAAAAGGCGACGTCCCTCGGCGTCGCCTTCCTGCCGGGCATGCCGCCCCGCGAGCGGCACGGCTTCGTATGTCAGGGATACAAACCCCGCAGTTCACGCGTGTGCAGTATGCGCTTGCAAGCCACGATAAACGTCGCCGTGCGCAGGCTCACCTTGTGATCCTGCGCGACTTGCCAGACGCCGGCAAAGGCTTCCTTCATGATGCGGACCAGCCGGGCATTGATCTCGGCCTCGTCCCAGAAGAAACTCGAAAAGTCCTGCACCCATTCAAAATAGCTGACGGTCACGCCGCCGGCGTTGGCGATCACGTCGGGCAGCACCAGGATGTTGCGGTCCTGCAGGATGTCGTCGGCCTCGGGCGTGGTCGGGCCGTTGGCGCCCTCGATCACCATGCGCGCCTTGATGCGGCCGGCGTTGTGTTTGGTGATCTGTTGCTCCAGCGCGGCGGGGATCAGGATCTCGCAGTCCACGTCCCAGAATTTGTCGTCGGCCAGGGTTTCGGCCTCTGCAAAACCGCCAACGCTGCCGGTCTCGGCCACGTGTTTGAGCAGCGAGGGCACGTCCAGCCCTGCCTCGCGGTAAATCGTGCCGCCGTGGTCCTGCACCGCGACGACGCGCGCGCCGGCTTCCGCGAACAGCTTGCCGGCGACGCCGCCCACATTGCCGAATCCCTGAACCGCCACGCGTGCCGTGCTGATGTCCAGGCCGATGTGTTTGGCTGCTTCCACACCGACGGTGAACACACCGCGGCCGGTGGCTTCGCGGCGGCCCAGCGAGCCGCCCAGGTCCACCGGCTTGCCGGTCACCACGCCGGTCGAGGTGGAGCCGGTGTTCATGGAATAGGTGTCCATCATCCAGGCCATGATCTGGTCGTTGGTGTTCACGTCCGGCGCGGGGATGTCCTTGTTGGGGCCGATGATGATGCCGATCTCGCTGGTGTAGCGGCGGGTCATGCGCTCCAGTTCGCCGCGCGAGAGTTTTTTGGGATCCACGCGGATGCCACCCTTGGCGCCGCCGTAGGGCACATTCACCGCGGCATTCTTGATCGACATCCAGGCCGACAGGGCCATCACTTCGGACAGCGTCACGTCCTGGTGAAAACGCACGCCGCCCTTGCCGGGGCCGCGCGAGACGTTGTGCTGCACCCGGTAACCTTCAAAGTGCGCCACCGTGCCGTCGTCCATGTGGATGGGCACATCCACCACCAGAATGCGCTTGGGACGCTTGAGCGTTTCGGCCCAGCGTGCCAGGTTGCCCAGGTGCGGGATCACGCGGTCCACCTGCTGCAGGTAGTTGCCCCAGGGGCCAAGGTGGTCGGCTTGCAGGTAAGAGGGCAGGGGATGCGAAGGCGGCGGGACAGCAGGGCTGGAGGCGTGCGACATGGAAAACTCCTGAGGAAGAATCGATGTCGCACAGCTTAGGCGCATGGCTGGCG
The DNA here is from genome assembly GCA_946479075.1 of uncultured Polaromonas sp. The sequence goes on along the minus strand of CAMLDT010000023.1, from coordinate 17,694 downwards.
GCTGTCCAAGGCCAGCTTGCTGCATTGATATGCGATTAATGCATAACCTTGACTTCAGGGTTTCGCCTTGATGTAGCGGTATTCCTGCGTCAGGCCGCCGAACCCGTAGGCCTCCGCGCGCACGTCCTGCACGTAGATATAACTTTCTTCATGCAGCGGCGCCAGCAGCTTGCTGAAGGCGGCAAAACATTCGCTGATGTACTGGGCCTTTTCATCTTTGGTGTTGGTGCCGTCCACCACCTTGATGTCGAAATAAAAGCTGTTTTTGCCCTGCTCGGCCAGAGTGCTGCCACCGACCACCCATTGCTCGCGCGGCACATGGGTCAGGGTGATGGCTGTCAGCTCGCGCTTCTTGCGCAGGATGCGGGTTGTGAGCTCCAGCAAGGTTTCGGAAAGGGTTTGGGTCAGGGCTGCGCTGGCGGGCTGGCTGATCTTGACGTTGATGATGGGCATGGTGAAAGCTCCTTGTGAAATGGTTAGCTATGCAACTATATGGGCTAAAAAAAAGAACATGAAAAATGACGAGCTCATTTGAGGGCTGAGCAGACGCCGCGTACTTTGGTGACTGTGTCTGTGAAGTTCTCCTTTCCAATCTGGCGCTGGATGCGCTGGGTGACCTGACCGCTGGCCGCGTTGAGGTCCGCGTGGATCGCCTGCGCGGCCCGCGTGGGGAACACCGACCAGTGACGTGCATCGTGGGGCGCCTCGCGTCGCTCCACCAGGCCCAGTGCCTGCAGGCCGTCGAGCAGGCGCGTGGCGGTCGGGCGCGCAATGGTGAGTTCCACGGCCAGCTCATGCTGGGACAGCCCAGGGCGCGCCAGCACCAGTCTCAACAAAAAGCCCTGCGGCGGCGTCAGGCCGAAAGGTTTGAAGGCGGCCGCCCATTCGCGCTCGACCACACGTGCCAGCGCGGTGGTGTTGAAGTAGAGGCAGTGGTCGAACATGGCGCGATGATAGCGCCAAATGGTTAGCTATGCAACTAATCCGGCGAATCCCCATGCGCAGGGATTGGACAGCATCAGTCCATGAACTGCAGCGCTGCCAGCCGCGCATACACGCCGTTGGCAGCCACCAGCTGATCGTGCGTGCCCTGTTCCACCAGCCTGCCATGGTCCAGCACAACAATGCGGTCGGCCTGCTGCACGGTCGCCAGCCGGTGCGCGATGACCAGGGTGGTGCGGCCCTTCATGGCCGACTCCAGCGCGGCCTGCACCATGCGTTCGCTTTCGGCGTCGAGGGCGCTGGTGGCTTCGTCGAGCAGCAGCAGCGGGGCGTTTTTCAGCATGGCGCGTGCAATCGCGATGCGCTGGCGTTGCCCGCCCGACAAGCGCACCCCGCGTTCGCCGAGGAAGGTGTCATAGCCTTCCGGCAGGGTCATGATGAAGTCGTGCGCAAAAGCGGCCTGCGCCGCGGCTTTGGTCTCTTCGTCAGTGGCGTCCGGCCGGCCATAACGGATGTTCTCCAGCGCACTCGTCGAAAAAATCACCGCATCCTGCGGCACGATGCCGATGCGCTGGCGCAGGTCCTGCAGCGCCAGTGCGCGCGTGGCCACGCCGTCCAGCGAGATCTGGCCGGATGCCGGATCGTAAAAACGCAGCAGCAGCTGGAACACCGTGCTCTTGCCGGCGCCGCTCGGCCCGACAATCGCCACGGTTTCGCCGGGCGCCACGCTCAGCGAAAAATCGCTCAGTGCCGCCTGCAGCGGACGCGACGGATAGTGAAAGTTCACTGCTTCAAATTTGATAGCACTTCCCGCTTGCAGGACGGGGGCTGCAGCCGGATTTGATGGTGAACTGACGGGTGATCGGCTTTCCAGCAGCTCCATCAGCCGCTCGGTGGCGCCGGCGGCGCGCAGCAGGTCGCCATAGACCTCGCCCAGCACCGCCGTGGCGCCGGCCAGGATGATCACGTAGACCACGGTCTGGCCCAGGTGGCCGGCCGTGATGTCGCCGCGCATCACCGCCTGCGTGCCCTGGTACAGGCCCCACAGCAGGGCGCCCGAGGTAGCGATGATGATGAAGGCAATCAGCACCGAGCGCGCCCGCGTGCGGCGCACGGCGGTGTCGAAGGCGTCCTGGGTCGAGGCGTCAAAGCGCAGCGATTCGCGCGCTTCGGCGGTGTAGCTCTGCACCACCGGGATGGCGTTCAGCACCTCGGCGGCGATGGCGCTGGAGTCGGCAACACGGTCCTGGCTGGCACGCGACAGCTTGCGCACGCGCCGGCCAAAGCCCACCGACGGCAGCACGATCAGCACCAGCACCCCCAGCACCTGGACCATCAGGTAGGGGTTGGTATAGATCAGCATGCCCAGCGCGCCCACGCCCATGACGGCGTTACGCAGGCCCATGCTCAGCGACGAGCCGACCACCGTCTGCACCAGCGTGGTGTCGCCGGTCAGGCGCGACAACACCTCGCCGGTCTGTGTGGTTTCAAAAAACTCGGGGCTCTGGCGCAGCACGTGGACATACACCGCATTGCGCAAATCGGCGGTGACCCGCTCGCCCAGCCAGCTCACCATGTAAAAACGCCCGGCCGAAAAAAGGCCCAGCGCCGCCGCCACGCCGAACAGCTCGAAAAAGTGGGTGCGCAGCGCCATCAGGGCCTGGCCCTTGTCGGCCGCACTCATGCCGCCGTCGATCAGGCCGCGCAGCGCCAGCGGAAACACCAGGGTCGCGACCGCGGCCATGACCAGAAAAAACATCGCCAGCAGGATGCGGCCGCGGTAGGGCCGCAAAAAGGGCAGCAGGCCCGAGAGCGAGCGGGGCGCACCCTTGGCCGCCTGGGCGGCGGGGGAAGTGAGGGAAGAAGTAGCCATGCGGGAAGTTTAACGATAAACATTGGCATTACAAACACAGGCTTGACAATATTTGTCTAAGCAAGTAATATCACGCCATGGTCACCAAAATCAAATCCCAGACAGTTGTTGGCGACGTCCCCTGCACGATGGGCGAGTTCTACCGCGCCGAGGGTTACAAGCCGGACGAAAGCATGGGCTACATGATGCGCCGCATCCTGTCCCTGATCTCCCAGGGTGTGGAGCGCGAGCTGGAGCCCACCGGCCTGACCAACGCGCAGTGGGTGCCGCTGCTCAAGCTGTATATGGGCAAGGCTTCGACGGCTGCCGAACTGGCGCGCGTGTGCGAACTCGACGCCGGTTCCATGACACGCCTGCTGGACCGCCTTGAAAGCAAGGATTTGTGCCGCCGCATCCGTTCTTCGGAAGACCGGCGTGTCGTGAACCTCGAACTGACCGACGCCGGCCGCGCCGCCGCGAAAGAAATTCCCGCCATCCTCAGCCGCGTTCAAAACGCCCACCTCGCCGGTTTTTCGGTCGAGGAGTGGCAAGCCCTCAAGGGCTACCTGCGCCGCATTCTTGACACCGCCCAAAGCCTGCAAGCCTCCAACGAGAAAAATGAAAAAAATGAAAAATAACAGCACTCCCTCCCTGTTGCCCGGCGCTGCCCCCGAGGCCGCGCCGCCTGCCATTCCGGTGTGGCGCGCCTCCTTCCGCATGGCGCTGGTCACCACCGCCGGTGTGATCGCTGCCGGGCTGATGGCCACCGGCCTTTCGGGCTGCGCCGACATGTCCGGCATCCATTCGACCGCCAGCCTGCGCGACAGCGCGTCACTGGGCGTGCCCACGGCGTCCGCAGCCACGGCGCCGGTGGCCGCCGAGTGGTGGCGCGACTTCGGTGACGAGCAGCTCAACACCCTGATCGCCCAGGCCCTGCAGACCAACCCCAGCCTGAAGATCGCCCAGGCGCGGCTGGCGCGCGCCCAGGCGGTGAACGAAGTGGCCAGCGCCGCGCGGCTGCCGCAGATCAACGGCAACATTGACCTGACGCGCCAGAAGTACACCGCCAATGGCGCCGTGCCTGCGCCGCTGGCCGGCTCCATCCGCGAAAGCGGCACGGCGCAGCTCAGCGGCAGCTGGGAAATTGACTTCTTCGGCAAGTACAGCGCCGCGCTCGAATCCGCGCTTGGCAGCGTGCGCGCTGCAGAAGCCGACAGCGCTGCCGCGCGCGTGCTGCTGGCCAGCAATGTGGCGCGCAGCTACTTCCAGATCGCGCGCCTCAACGAGCAACTGCAGGTGGCCGAGCGCACGCTGGCCCAGCGCCAGGAAACGCTGGGCCTGGTGAACGACCGCGTCAACGCCGGCCTGGACACCCAGCTCGAACTGCGCCAGAGCGAGGGCGGCCTGCCCGAGGCGCGCCTGCAGATCGAAAGCCTGCGTGAGCAGCTCGCGCTGGCGCGCAATGCCCTGGGCGCCCTGGTCGGGCAGCCCGGCGTGGCTGCGGCCCTGGTCCCGCCCCGGATGTCTGCCATCCACACCGATGCGGCGGCGACCGCCATCCCGGCCGACCTGCTCGGCCGCCGTGCCGACATCGCCGCCGCGCGCTGGCGTGTCGAAGCGGCGTCCAAGGACGTGGTCAATGCCAAAACCCAGTTTTATCCCAACATCAACCTGGTCGCCTTCGCCGGTTTTTCCAGCATCGGCCTGGGCCGTCTGCTCGATGCGGGCAGCCAGCAGTGGGGCGTCGGCCCGGCGCTGCGTTTGCCGATCTTTGACGCCGGCCGGCTGCGCGCCAACCTGCGCGGCAAAAGCGCAGACCTCGACAGCGCGGTCGAGAGCTACAACGCCGCGGTGCTCGATGCGGTGCGCGACGTGGCTGACCAGGTGGCCTCCAGCCAGGCCATCACGCGCCAGCAGGCCGAGCAGCGCTCTGCGCAGACCGCCGCCGAAGGCGCCTACGACATCGCCGTGCAGCGTTACAAGGCCGGCCTGGGCAACTACCTGAATGTGCTGACCGCCGAAAACAGCGTGCTCAGCCAGCGCCGCCTGGCGGTGGATCTGGCCGCGCGTGCGCTCGACACACAGGTCGGCCTGGTGCGTGCGCTGGGTGGCGGTTACAGCGCCGATGCTTCCACCGTGGCGCTGGATGCTCCTGAAAAGATAGCTGCTCGCGCAGAGCAGGCAAGGGCTGGAGGCCTTTTTTCCTTGAAATCCAGCGAGGGCAGCCGCTGAGGCAGCCCGCCGCGGTCCCCATCCCTGCCAGCGCCAGCACCCCTTCCGATACGACGTCAACAACACATCACATCACAGTCATCATGAACACGACCACCGCAGCCACTGCAGGCACCACAAACAATCCCCCCGTCAATCCAGGCAACCCCAAGCGCAAGAAGGCGCTGACCGCACTTGCTGCCGTCGTGGTGGTGGCCGGCCTCGGCTGGGCCGCCTATGAATTTTTTGTCGCCAGCCACTACGAGTCCACCGACAACGCCTATGTGCAGGGCAACGTGATCCAGATCACGCCGCAAATCGGTGGCACCGTGACCGGCGTGATGGCCGACGACACCGACTTCGTCAAGGCCGGCCAGACCCTGGTCCAGCTGGACCCGGCTGATGCCAAAGTCGCGCTGGACCAGGCGGAGGCTGCGCTGGCCCAGGCGGTGCGCCAGGTGCGCACGCTTTATGCCAACAATGGCTCCCTGGCGGCGCAGGTGACGCTGCGCGAGTCCGACGTGGCCCGTGCGCAGAGTGACATCGCCCGCGCCAACGACGACCTGAACCGCCGTCAGGCGCTGACCGGCAACGGCGCGGTCTCGCGCGAGGAGCTCGGTCACGCACAGACGCAACTGGCCAATGCCAAAAGTGCCCTGGCTGCGGCGCAGGCCGGCGTGGCCGCTGCGCGCGAACAGCTCGCCAGCAACCAGGCGCTGACCGAAGGCACCAGTGTCGAGCAGCACCCCAGCGTGCAGGTCGCCGCCGCCAAGGTGCGTGAAGCCTGGCTGGCCACCCAGCGCGTGGCCCTGGCCGCGCCGGTGGATGGTTATGTGGCCAAACGCACGGTGCAGCTTGGCCAGCGCGTGGCCGCCGGCACGCCCATGATGTCCATCATCCCGCTCAAGCAGGTCTGGGTTGATGCCAACTTCAAGGAAGTCCAGTTGCGCAACATCCGCATCGGCCAGCCGGTCAAGCTGACGGCCGACCTGTACGGCAAGAAGGTGGAATACACCGGCACCGTCGCCGGCCTCGGTGTGGGCACAGGCGCCGCCTTTGCCCTGCTGCCGGCCCAAAATGCCACCGGCAACTGGATCAAGGTGGTCCAGCGGGTGCCGGTGCGGGTCGCGCTGGCGCCGGAGCAGATCGCGGAAAATCCGCTGCGTGTCGGCCTGTCCATGGATGTCGAGGTCGATATCCGCAACCGTGACGGCAAGACCCTGGCCGATGCGCCGGTGCCAGCCGCCGCACAGGCGCAGGCGTCTCAGGTGCCCGACAACGGCGCCGAAGCCGAAGTGAGCCGCGTGATTGCCGCCAACCTCGGGCGTGCGCGCTCCGGCGGCAGCAAAAGCGCCGCGCTGAAGCCCGTGCCGGCCTCCGCCAACCTGGCCGCCGCCTCCGCTTCCGCATCCGCTTCCCGCGCGAACTGAGCATGGCCAGCGCCCCCGCTTCCGCAGCGCATCCGCCGCTCGAAGGGTCGGCACGCGCCTGGGGCACGATTGCCCTGTCCGCGGCGACCTTCATGAACGTGCTGGACACCTCGATCGCCAACGTCTCGCTGCCGGCGATTGCCGGGGACCTCGGTGTCAGCCCCAACCAGGGCACCTGGGTCATCACCAGTTTTGCCGTGGCCAACGCGATTGCCGTGCCGCTGACCGGCTGGCTGTCGCAGCGCTTCGGCCAGGTGCGGCTGTTTGTGGGCAGCGTGATCCTGTTCGTGATTGCGTCCTGGCTGTGCGGCCTGGCGCCCAACATGGCCACCCTGATCGCCCTGCGCGCCCTGCAGGGTTTCGTCGCCGGGCCGATGATCCCGCTGTCGCAGTCCCTGCTGCTGGCCAGCTACCCGCGCGCGCTGGCGGGGCTGGCCATGGCGATGTGGGCCATGACCACGCTGGTCGCGCCGGTGATGGGGCCGCTGCTGGGCGGCTGGATCACCGACAACATTTCCTGGCCGTGGATCTTCTACATCAACATCCCGGTCGGCATGCTGGCCGCGTTTGCCGCGTGGACGATTTACCGCAAGCGTGAAAGCCCGACGAAAAAACTGCCGATCGACACGGTGGGCCTCGCGCTGCTGGTGATCTGGATCGCCGCGCTGCAGATGATGCTGGACCTGGGCAAGGAAAACGACTGGTTCCACTCGCCGTTGATCATCGGCCTGGCCGTCACCGCGGTGGTCGGGTTTGCCTTCTTCCTGATCTGGGAGCTGACCGATGAACACCCGGTGGTGGAGTTGCGCCTGTTTGCGCGGCGCAACTTCTGGGCTGGCACCATTTCCACCTCCGTCGCTTACGGGCTGTTTTTCGGCAACGTGGTGCTGCTGCCGCTGTGGCTGCAGCAGTTCATGGGTTACACCGCCACCGACGCCGGCATGATCATGGCGCCGGTCGGGCTGATGGCCATGGTGCTGTCGCCCCTGGTGGGCAAGACCGTGGGCAAGATCGATCCGCGCCGCTACGCGACCTTTGCCTTCCTGGTGTTTGCGCTGGTGCTGTGGATGCGTTCGCAGTTCAACACCCAGGCCGACTTTGGCACCATCCTGATCCCGACCATCATTCAGGGTGTGGCGATGGCGTTTTTCTTCATCCCGCTGATGACCATCACCATGTCGGGGCTGTCGCCCGAGCGCATGCCGGCCGCGTCGGGGCTGACCAATTTCGTGCGCATCACCGCGGGCGCCATGGGCACCTCGATCTCCACCACGCTGTGGGAAAGCCGCGCCGCGCTGCATCACGCCCAACTGGCGGAGGCGGTGAACATCGGCAACCCGGCGGCGCAGGCCGCGCTGTCAGGCCTGACAGCCTCCGGCATGACACCGGAACAGGCGCTGGGGCAGATCAACCGGCTGGTGGACCAGCAGGCCTTCATGCTCGCCGCCAACGACATCTTCTGGGTGTCGGCGCTGATGTTTCTCGCGCTGATCCCGCTGGTGTGGCTCACGCAACCGCAAAAGGCCACAGCAGCCGGCGGGCTGGACGCGGCGGCGGGCGCGCACTAGACGGCCGCCGGACGCTCCTTCGGCTTCCTGGGCCTGGGCACGGCCTTGCCGGCCGCGGCCTGGCGCAAGCCGGCCAGCGCCGGTGCCAGCACCGTCATGTCGGCATCGGCGGCATACACCGCATACGCCGGGTACAAAAACTCGGGGGCGCCACTCACGCGGTGCAGCCGGCCTTCCTGGAGGTGTTTGCGGACCACGTTCTGGCGGAAGTAGCCGGCGCCGCCCACGGCCAGCACGTATTCCAGCCCCAGCGGCCCCAGGCTGGACGACAAACCCACGCTGGAGAGTTCGGGAAACGCCAGGCTGTGCTGCGCGGCAAACTCCTGACCCCAGTCCACATACACGTAGTCGGCCGGCTGCGGCGCCTTGCGCGCCGGGCTGGTGCTGACCAGCACCAGTTTTTCTTCAATCAGCAGTTCGATGCGCAGGCCGGGCCGTTGCCGCGGCGCGTAGGCAATCCCGATGTCCAGGGTGCCGTGCGCCACACGTTCCAGCAGGTCCTCGGCCACACCGACCTCGGTGCGCAGCGCCAGGTCCGGCGCCTGGCTGCGCATCCACATCAACCAGTCCAGCAGCAGCGGCTGCCACAGGCTGATCTCGCAGCCCACCGTGACCAGCGCGCGCCGCCCCGGCGGAACCGCCATCTGCTGGCGTGCACGCTCCCAGACCTGCATCAGCGTCATCGCATGGCGCACAAACTGTTCGCCGGCCGGCGTCAGCGAGGCGCCCGCCTTGTTGCGCACAAAGAGCTGCCGGCCCAGCAGGTCTTCCAGCGTTTTCACGCGCGCGCTGACGGCCGTCTGCGTGACGTGCAGGCGCTCGGCCGCCTGCACAAAGCTGCCGCAGGCGACGATCTCCAGAAAGGTGCGGGCGAGGTTGATGTCCATGCTTGTCTCCGTTTATGGCGCCGGGTTCTTCCAGCAGTTCTTCCAGCAGTTCTTCCAGCAGTTCTTCCAGCAGTTTTTCTGCACTCAAACGCAATATATGTCGTTTTACTTTTATACTCGTTAACCCTATATTTGAGACATGACCCCTGCCCGGCAGCCTTCTTCTGCCCTCATGTCAGCTGAAAGGAAACCTCATGACTTCGACCACCTTCTTCACCGGTTCTGCTCCCGCTTCCAACTCGCCTGCCAAACGCAGCGCAGCTGCTGCAGCGCCTGCAAGCCACGCCGCGGTCGCTGGACGCGCGCCGCGAGCGGCCGCAGTTGCCGTCGCCGCCTATCCGTGGATCACTGCAGGCATGCTGGCCCGCATGAGCCCGCGCGCCCGCCGCCTGATACGCGCCGATTATTGAGCTGAGCGCCGCCGCGCCACCACCGCGGTCATCAGGCGCCGCTGGCGAGTTGGTGTGCCGCGGCCTTTGCATTTGCTGCAATGGCGCGCTGCCGTGTGCGCCGCCGTCCTACATTGCCAAAGAGCTCGCCGGGCGAGAGTAGGGCATGACCTTGTTGATTCACCCACGGCCTCGCTCCGGCTGCCAGCCCGGGCCTCGGCCATGAACCCGAGCCTTCCGGAGGGCGCCCTTGATCTGGCCGGGCGCTGGCTGCTGGGCAACCGCGACCACGCCTTTATCTGCATGGACACGCGCGGCGTCATCACCGCCTGGCTCGGTGCGGCAGAAGAGATCCTCGGCTACAGCGCCGAAGAAGCCGTCGGCCACAACCTGGCTGCCATCTTTACCGCAGAGGACCAGGTCCGCGGCCTGGACCAGTACGAACTGGCGGTGGCCAGCGTCAACAGCCGCTCCGAAGACGACCGCTGGCATGTGCGCAAGGACGGCACCCGCATCTGGGCGACCGGGTCGGTTTCGCCGATACGCGACGAGGACGGCAAGCTCGTCGGTTTTATCAAGGTCTTGCGGGACCGCACCGATTTGCGGACCCAGCTTGAACTGCTGGAGGCGGCCGGTGTCGCGCAGCGCGAATCGCGTGAGCGCACCCACCAGTTTCTCAAGACCCTCGGTCACGAACTGCGCAACCCGCTGGCGCCGCTGAGCACGGCAACACACATCATCAAGCGTCTCACCTCGGACGCCCGCGTGGACGGCGCGCTGCAGATCATTGCCCGGCAGGTCGCCGCCTTGACCCGCCTGGCGGACGACCTCATGGACGTGACCCGCCTGGAAACCGGCAAGGTCCAGCCGCAATTCAAGCAGATGGACCTGTGCCGCTTCTTGCAGGAGGCGGTCATCAGTTTGCAGGAGACCGCCGCAGGCCGGGGCCTGACCCTGGTGACGCTGCTTCCGTCCAGCGCGCTGCAAGTGAACATGGACGAGAGCCTGATGCAGCGCCTGGTGCTCAATCTGCTGGGCAACGCCATCAAGTACACGCCCGAAGGCGGCACCATCTGGGTCAAGGCTGTGCAAGAGGGCACAGACATCGTGTTCCGGGTCGAGGACACGGGCATCGGCATTGCCCCCGAGGTCTTGCCGCGCATCTTCGAGCTGTTCACGCAGGAGCGTTCGGCCAGCGACGCCGTCCCGGGCGGCCTGGGCGTCGGCCTGGCCATGGTGCGCGAGATCGCCGAACTGCACGGCGGCAGCGTGCAGGCGCGCAGTCCCGGTGAAGGCAAGGGCTCGGAGTTCACCGTGCGGCTGCCGGCGATCACGCCGAATTAGGCGCTTCTCCAGTCTTCAGTTGCTCATCATTTCATAGCTGCTCAGGCAAGCCTGGCGGGGGCTGGAGGCCGAAAAGGCTTCAAACGGCGGTGGTGGATGTCAATCGCTTGGTGTTTGGCGCAACCCGCCCGCGTCCTACAGCCCTGGCGCATCTCTTGCATCTAGGATGAAGCCTTGGCGCGCAAGCCTGCATTGTTTGCCGGATGTGTTTGCGCCTTGATCCGGGGACCCAGCGATGTACCGAATGCCGGTCGGCCAGGAAAACCATGTCTTCGATGATCTGGCCACGCTAATGGCCTGCGCCTCGCCGCTGCGCAGTGGCGATGTGCTGGCCGGGCTGGCGGCCGCGTCGGCCGAGCAACGGGTCGCCGCGCAGTTCGCGCTGGCCGATGTGCCGCTGAAGGATTTTCTCAATCACGCCGTCGTGCCTTACGAGGCCGATGAAGTCACCCGGCTGATCATCGACACGCACGATGCGGCGGCGTTTGCGCCGGTGTCCCACCTCACGGTTGGCGGCCTGCGCGACTGGCTGCTGGCGGACAGCACGGACACCCACACGCTGAGCGGCGTCGCGCGCGGGCTCACACCCGAGATGGCCGCGGCGGTGAGCAAGATCATGCGGCTGCAGGATCTGATGCTCGTCGCCGCGAAATGCAGCGTGGTCACGCGGTTTCGCAACACGGTGGGGCTGCCCGGGCGTTTTTCCGTGCGCCTGCAGCCCAACCATCCGACCGACGACCTGCGCGGCATCGCGGCCAGCATCCTCGACGGCCTGTTGCTGGGCGCTGGCGACGCGATGATCGGCATCAACCCGGCCACCGACAGCCCGGACAGCGCGCACGCCTTGTTGTGCCTGCTCGACGAAGTGCGCGACAAGCTGGCGATCCCGACACAAAGCTGTGTGCTGGCCCATGTGACCACCACCCTGGACCTGATCGCGCGCGGCACCCCGGTGGACCTGGTGTTCCAGTCGATTGCCGGCACTGAGGGCGCCAACCGCAGCTTTGGCATCAGCCTGTCGCTGCTCAAAGAGGCGCACGACGCCGCGCAGTCGCTGGCGCGCGGCACGGTCGGCAACAACGTGATGTATTTCGAGACCGGGCAGGGCAGTGCGCTGTCGGCCGGCCAGCATCATGGCGTGGACCAGCAAACCATCGAGGCGCGCGCCTATGCGGTGGCGCGCCATTTCAATCCCTTTCTCGTCAACACGGTGGTCGGTTTCATCGGCCCCGAATACCTGTACGACGGCAAGCAGATCACGCGGGCGGCGCTGGAAGACCAGTTCTGCGGCAAGCTGCTGGGCCTGCCCATGGGCTGCGACGTTTGTTACACCAACCACGCCGAAGCCGACCAGGATGACATGGACGCGCTGCTGGCGCTGCTGGTTGCGTCGGGTATCAACTTCGTCATGGGCGTGCCCGGCGCCGACGACATCATGCTGGGCTACCAGAGCACCTCTTTTCACGATGCGCTGGCCATGCGCGACCTGCTGGGCAAACGCTGCGCGCCCGAGTTCGAGGCCTGGCTGGCGGCGCAGGGGCTGACGGACGCGCAGGGACGGGTGCGGCCCGGCGGCGTGCCCGGGCCCCTGCTGCAACTGCTGGGCCGGCCGTCATGAGCGACCGCGCTCTTTCCGACAAGGCGCTGCAGGCGCCCGCCGAGGTTGGCGCGATGTGGGCCGCACTGCGCCCATTGACCGCGGCGCGCATCGGCCTGCCGCGCAGCGGCGCCTCGCTCGCCACACCGGCGCTGCTGGATTTTCGGCTGGCGCACGCGCGGGCGCGTGATGCGGTCGGGGCGGCGCTCGACGCAGAGGCCTTGCAGTCGGCGCTGGCCGGGCTCGGGCAGCCGGTGCTGGTGGGCCACAGCGCCGCCACCGACAGGCGCAGCTACCTGATGCGGCCGGACCTGGGCCGCCGGCTGGATGAGGCGACGCTGGCGCTGCTGCAAGCGCGCGCTTTGCCGGGGAGCCTGGCCGTGGTGCTGGCCGACGGCCTGTCGGCACAGGCCACACAACGCCACGCTGCGCCGGTGCTGCAAGCCCTGCTGCCGCTGCTGCAGGCGCAGCGCTGGCCGCTGGCGCCGGTCGTCGTGCTGCACAACGGCCGCGTCGCCGCCGGTGACGCAGTGGCCCGCGCCCTGCAGGCCGAGGCGGTGCTGGTGCTGCTTGGTGAACGGCCGGGCCTGTCCTCGCCCGACAGCCTGGGCGCCTACCTGACCTGGGCGCCCACATCGGGCACCAGCGATGCCGACCGCAATTGCGTGTCCAACATCCGGCCCGAGGGCCTGGTACCTGAAGCCGCCGCTACGAAAATCGCCTGGCTGCTGAACCAGATGCGATTGCAGAAGCGCTCGGGCGTCGCGCTCAAGGATCTGACGGGGCAGCGCCTGGCAGAGGGATGAGGGATGCCGATCAGGATTTGCTGCACATTTGATAGCTGCGCACGCCCGCCAGCCGTGGGCTGGAGGCCTGAAACATGCAAAATTGCACCGGCGTCCCGGTCATCGTTTTCGCTGACGCCCGTGCGTCGCACAGTTGGCGCGCACAGTTAGCATAAGCACTTTGATCAGACGGAGGCCGCATGCAGCGCTTCACCATTTCGCTTGATGACGATCTCGCCACGCAGTTCGACGGCCTGATTGCCGAGCGCGGGTATGTCAACCGCTCTGAGGCCGTGCGCGACCTGATCCGGGCGCGGCTGGGTAGCGCCACGCTGAATGGCGCCCACGCCAAATACTGCGTGGCCAATGTGAGCTACGTTTACGACCACCACGAACACCACGTCACCGCACGCATCATGGCCCTGCAGCACGAGCATCACGACCTGGTGATCAGCAGCCTGCACACCCACCTGGACCACGACCATTGCCTGGAAAGCGTGGTGTTGCGCGGACCGGCCACGGCGGTGCAGGCTTGCGCCCAGCAATTGATCGCGCTGCGCGGCGTCCGGCATGGGCAGATTCATCTGGTTCCGCTTGCGCAGGAAGAAGCGGGGCACCGGCATGCCCATGCGCCGGGTGCCGGCCACAAACACCTCAAACCCCTGAGTTAGGCGGCTTGCGTCCAATGGCGTATGGCGTAGTGCACTTCGGTGTATGAGAATTATCAAGTTCTTCATACACCAGAAACTCCCGATGCCTGCTTCTGTTGACCGACAAAACCATGCGACACGTGCAATACATGCGGCGGCGCTTCGTGTCGAATGCGCTGGCGGGTGTGCGCGGAGTGCTGTCTGGCTGGTGATCTGTCTTGCGTTCGGGCCGGGCGCTTCTGACGCCCATGCGCAGCAAGCTTCCGGCGCGGCAGCGATTGCCGCCCCCCAACTCAAGGCCATCGAGGTCAAGGGGCAGACCACACGGGATGCAGCTGCAGCCTACTCCAGCAGCAGCTTTGACAATGACGACGTCCAGCAACGCCATGTCAGTCAGCCACAGGAATTTTTTCGTGATGTGCCCGGCATGAATGTGCAGAACTACCAGCTCTCGGGCGTGGCCGACACCCTCGTCCTGCGCGGCTTCGGCGGTGGGGGACATGGGGGTGACCTGGGCGTGGTGATTGACGGGATTCCGCTCAATGAAGCCATGTCGCATGCCGATGGTTATGTGGACTTCAACGTCATCGTGCCGCTGGAGATCGAGCGGCTCACCGTCTACAAGGGGCCGGTCTCGGCCCTGTACGGCAACTTCAACCGCGCCGGCCTGATTGCCGTGGAGACGCGCAAACGCGGCGAGTACAGGGACCTGGACATCAGCCTGGGCTCTCACGGCACGGTCGACGCGCAAGCCGCTGTTGGCCTGCGGCTGGGCGAGGGTGACCACCTGAATCTGGCGGCGCAGCACTACCGGACCGAGGGGTTCCGCGCAAACTCCGGCTTCGAGCGCAGCACGCTGTCCGGCCGCTGGACCCGGACCGTCACGCGCGATCTGGAGGTGGCGCTTTCTGCACGGCTGCATCAGGGCGACGGCGAGTCACCGGCCTACCTGACGGCGGCGCAGTTTGCCACCGACCCCTATGGCAAGGATGCGCGCGTGATCAACGACGGTGCCAGCAAAAACTTCGCCACCTTGCGGGCCGACGTCAACTACGCGATGTCCCCGAACCTCAAACTGCTGAGTTTTGTCTACGCCACACAGCAGGATTTCTCACGCTGGTTCACCCGGCCGGTCGCGCCGGCCAGCTGGCGCCAGCGCGAGGAGACCTATGACCGCCAGGTGTCCGGCGCAGGCAGCAGCCTGAACGGCCGCATCGGCACGGCCTGGTCGCCGCTGAACTGGGTGGCGGGCATCGAGACCTTCCGTGAATCGACCCAGTACCAGTTCTACGACGGCACCAGCCAGCGCAGTCGCACCGGCCCTGCGGTCAACGACCGCACCTCCACACTCAACAGCCTGTCGGCTTTTGCCGAAGCCGAGGCGCCGCTGCACCGCCTGTTCAAACCCTCGCTCGGCCTTCGCTGGGACAGCTTCACCGGCGACTGCCGCCGCGACGGCCCCGAGACCGCGGCCGACCCCTGCGGCGCCATGGCCCGCGTGGCGCACACCAGCCCCAAGCTTGGCGTGCGTTCGGACATCACGCCCGGCGTGCAGCTTCGGGCCAGCTGGGCCGAAGGTTTTGCACTGCCCGGCACTTTTGCCAAGTACGCGCTCGGCGCAGCGCAACTGTCGCCGAATGTGTTCCAGCAGAGCGAGGTCGGCGCGCGACTGAAACCGGTGCCGGGGATGCTGCTGGACGTGGCCGCCTACCGCCTCACCTCGACCGGCGAAATCCGCACGGTTGCGCCAGGGGTTTATGAAAACTACGGGGCTACCGAGCGCACCGGCGTCGAAGCCAGCGCCTCGTGGACGGTGCGCAGCGACCTCGATCTGTCCGTGGTCTGGGGCAGTGCGCATTCGCGCGTCACCGAAAACGCCAATGCGGCGCTGCTCGGCAAGCAAGTCGCGGGCGTGCCGCGTTACACCGCGACGGTGACTGCCGCCTGGACGCCGGTTGCTGCCTGGACCGGCACCCTGACCTGGCGTCGCGTGGGTGCTTACGCGGTGAACACCGACAACAGCGTGGCGTATGGCGGCTACAGCACCGTGGATCTGGGGCTGGCCTACAGCGCGCCAGGCGCCAGCCGCTACAAGCTCTATGCCGTGGTCGCCAACCTGGCCGACAAGGCCTACGCCACCTCGGTGTCGGTGATCAGCGGCACGACCTTGTTTGCGCCGGGCGCGCCGCGTTCGCTCAAGGTCGGCGCGCAATTGCAGTTCTGATTTTTTGACGGAGACACTGGTCATGAAAAACTCAACACTTCGCGCCTTGTTGCCGGCCATGCTGGCGCTGCAGCTGGGCACGGCGCTGGCGCACAACGTCTGGCTGGAGCCCGATGCCGGCGGCGGCTATCTGGTGCAGTTCGGGGGACACGAGGGAAAACTCGAGACCTATCCGGCCGACAAACTCAAAAGCGTGCAGGCCTTTGACCGGCGCGGCCGCAAGATCGACGTGGCCATCGAGCCCAGGTCGGACGGCGTGCGGGTCAAACCCGAGCGCCAGGTCGCGATGCTGGCGGCAAGCTTTGACAACGGGTTTTTCAGCAAGACCGATGGCGGGCCCATGGTCAACAAGCCCATGAACGAACACCCTGGCGCCACCAGCGGCGTGCACGCCATGAAGTTTCACAAGACCATCATCCAGTGGGGCGTGATCGCGAAAAAGGAGCTGGGCCAGCCACTGGAAATCGTCGCGCTGGATGCGGGCACGCCCCACGCTGGCCAGCCGATGCGGGTGCGCGTGCTGTTCGGCGGCCAACCGGTCGAAGGGGTTCGCCTCTCGCTCGGTGAAAAAGGCGCGCCGGTGATGAGCGCCGCGGATGGTTCTGCGAGCGTCACCCCCGTGGCCGGCATGAATCAATTGCTGGCGATCCGGCGTTTGCCTGTGACGGGCGATGCCCGGATCACCAGCCGGAGTTATGAGTTCCTGCTGGCCTTTCCCGCCCATTGACGCCGCACGCAATCCCTGACGCACTGTTCGGATGCTACTGATTTAATAGCTGCCTGCGCCCGACAGCCGTGGGCTGGAGGCTTAAAATGCTTGTAAATTCATGGGCAAGTGGCGAATGGCCACCGGCCATTCATTTCTTGCGCACACGTCCCACGCTGGCCACCACCAGCGCATCGCGAAAGCGGCTGACCAGGGTGTCGGTCTCGCCGGTGCGGCGCCAGATCACCGAAATCGACATGCCAGTGAGGTCGGCGCTGACCTGCAGCTTGCGCAGCGCCCCCTGCGAGATCATGCGGCGCGCGACCGACATCGGCGCCACCGCCAGCAGGTCCGACACCGCCACCATTTCGAGGTTGGAATGCACCGAGGCCGACTCCATCACCGGCACCGGCGGGCTCAAGCCGCGCTCCAGGAAAAGGTTGTCGAACAGCAACCTGGAGGAAGAGGGCAGGGGCGCCAGGATCCAGTCCTGCTGCGCCAGCGCTGCCAGGCTGAGCCGAGTGCTGGTTGCCAGCGGATGGCCGGCGCGGCAGACCATGCAGCGTGGCTCGTCGAACAGCCGCACCTGCTGCAGCTGCACCCCCTCGGCCGACTTCGCCCAGGCCGGGCCGACGCGGCCAACCACGCAGTCGAGTTCGCCGCTCATGAGCTGCGCCGTCAGGCCGTCCACCGTGCCTTCGACGAACTGGACCTGCACCGGCCCTGCCGTCGCCAGAAAGCTGCGCATGGCCGCTGGCACCAGCTCCATCATGGCCACGGTCAGGGCGCCAACGCGCAGGCGCTGGCGTTCATGTTGCTCTGCCAGTGCGGCTTCTTCACGCACCGAGCCGAGTTCGGCCAGTGCGATTGAAAAACGCCGCAGCGCGGCCTCGGCGCCGCGCGTCAGCGACACGCCGCGCGGGCTGCGCTCGACCATGCGCAGGCCGAAGATGGCTTCCAGCTCCTTGAGCATGGAACTGACGGCCGGCTGCGACAGGTGCAGCAACTCGGCGGCCCGCGTGATGGAGCGCTCCTGATCCAGCAGCCTCAGCAGGTGCAGGTGCCTGAGCTTGAGGTGGCCGAAAGAAAAGTCCCGCGTTCCGGGAGAG
>CAMLDT010000022.1 GCA_946479075.1 uncultured Polaromonas sp. | reverse complement strand
CGGCACGCCGGACGGCCCCCCGAACCTGGTTCGAAAAGATGTTGTGCATCAGCGTGAACAGCCAGGCGCGCAGGTCGCTGCCGGCCGTCCACAAGCGCCATTTGCTGCAGGCGCGCTCCAGCGTGTCCTGCACGAGGTCGTCGGCCAGCCAGGCATCGCCCGTCAGTGCACGCGCGTAGCGGCGCAAGGCAGGAATATGATCGACCAGCGGGAAATCAGTCATCCAGGGTTTCCCGCTTCGGTCGCGCAGGCAGCTCAGGGTTTGGCGACGTGCCAGACATTCATGAAGTTGTCGCCGGTTTTGTCCCCGGGTTTGCTGTCCTTGGCCCAGTAGTACAGCGGTTTGCCCTTCATGGCCCACTGGCGGCTGCCGTCATCACGGGTGATGATGGTGTAGTCGCCCAGCGGCTGCGCTGTTGCGGTGGGAACCAGTGGCGGCCAGTTGGTCGCGCAGGGGCCGTTGCAGACCGACTTGCCGCTGCCCGCGGTGTCGCGGTCAAAGACGTAAAGCGTCATGCCAGTGGGACCGACCAGCACGCCATCGGCGACGGTGGCAGGGTGTTTGGACATCATGGAGGCGCAGCCACCCAGCAGGGCGACGCTCAGGAGGACGGTGGACAGGAATTTCATGGACAGGCTCCGGTGAGGGTTGAGGCAAAAGCAGAACATAGAACATCAGCCTATGTCTGCACCGTATGAACACCAGCGCACCGCGGTTTATTCCCCCGGGCCCCATAAATAGTTTGCCCGCCTAACGGCTGCGCGATTTCATGGCCCGTTCGACCTCGCGCTTGCCTTCGCGGTCCTTGATGGTGTCGCGTTTGTCGTGTTCGCCCTTGCCCTTGGCCAGCCCGACCTCGCACTTGACCTTGCCGGCTTTCCAGTGGAGGTTCAGCGGCACCAGGGTGAAACCCTTCTGCTCGATCTTGCCAATCAGGCGGCGGATCTCGTCCTTGTGCATCAGCAGCTTCTTGGTTCGCACCGAGTCTGGCCGCACATGGGTGGACGCAGTACCCAGCGGGTTGATCTGGCAGCCGATGATGAAAAGCTCGCCGTTGCGGATCACGACATAACCGTCGGTCAGTTGCACCTTGCCTTCACGCAGGGACTTGACTTCCCAGCCTTCGAGCACCATGCCGGCCTCGAAGCGCTCTTCGATGTGGTAGTTGAACAGCGCTTTTTTGTTGTCGGCAATGCGTACCGCCGCGGCGGCGGCCTTGGGCGTGAGGTTGGCAACCGGCTTGCCGGCGGCTTTTCCGGAGGACGCGGCGGCCGGTTTTCTGGAGGATGCTTCTTTGGTGGCCATGGGTGAGAGGTGAGGGCAGCGCCGGCTAATACAATCGGGGTAACCGGGTGCAGCCCCTGATTGTATGAAAACCGTTCACAAGTCCGTCCTCATCTGGTACAGCGCATCCGAGATGTTTGCCCTGGTCACCGATGTGGCCAGTTATCCGCAGTTTTTGCCCTGGTGCGATCGGGCCGAGGTGCTGGACGAAGACGCGCAGGGCATGACGGCGCGGGTCGGTATCTCCTTCGCCGGCCTGCATCAGAACTTCACCACCCGCAACACCCATGTCAAAGACCGCAAGGTCTCGCTCAAACTGGTGGACGGGCCTTTTTCGAAACTCGATGGCCACTGGGATTTCACGCCGCTGGGCGACGGCAGCCAGCGCGCCTGCAAGGTGGACTTCAGCCTGCGTTACGACTTTGACAATGCGGCGCTGGCGGCCCTGGTCGGCCCGGTGTTTGACAAGATCGCCGGCAGCATGGTCGATGCCTTTGTCAAACGCGCCGCACAGGTTTACGGCGAGACCTGAGGGACGCCCCATGAACATTGTCCTGGTGTACTCGCCGGCGCCGCGTCAGGTGCGCGAGTGGGCGCTGGTGGTGCCGGCGGGCAGCACGGTGGCGCAGGCGCTTGAAAGCAGCGGCATCTTTTCGATGTTTCCGGAACTCGGCGAGAGCCGGCCGTCGCTCGGGATCTGGGGCCGCAAGGCGGGCCTGAAACAGGTACTGGCCCCGCAGGACAGGCTGGAGATTTACCGGCCGCTGCAGGTGGACCCCAAGCTCGCGCGGCGCGAGCGCTTCAACCGCCAGGGGGTCAAGAAGTCAGGCCTGTTTGCGAAAAAAAGGGCGGGGGCCAAGGCCGGTTACTGAGGCGCGGCCGGTCTGCATTCGCTTTCAACAATGGCCTGCAGGCGTTTGGCTTCGGCTGCGCGTGCAGCGTCATCCATGAACTCGCGCTCGCCTTTGGCATTGGTGGTAGACATGCGGACGCCGGATTGAAGGGTGCCGACCGCCTTTTTGGCGCGTTCACAGTTGTCAGCCCGGGATTTGGCCACTTTTTCTTCCTCGGCTTTTTTCTTCGCGGCCTCTTCCTCTTCCAGTTTTTTCTTCTTTGCCTGCAGCTCGGCGTCCTTGCCCGAAATTTTCGGCAGGCTGGCAGCGGGTTTGGCAGCCGCAGGTGCGGCGGCTGTTTCGGACGCCTCGCCAGGGTCGAGGATCATGGCGGGCACGGCCCCCCGCCGGCCACCCGGTTGCCTGAGGATGTCCTTTTCCTGGACATCGGCCGGCGGCGGACGGTCGCTGAAGACCTTGCGGCCATCCTTGCCTATCCACTGGTACTGGGCGGCCGCGGACAACGCCAGGGCCCAGCCGGCCAGGGCCAGGATCAGGTGTTTGGGGGTGATTTTGAGGTCCATATTTTCCAGTGTAGCGCTGCGCCGCGCTGGCATGGCGGTGTACTGCACGGACGTGGCGTCTTTTTGTAACGCACCCCCAGGGCGCCGTGGTGGCAGGGTTTGTACCGACCGACGCGGGTACAATCGTGTTTTTGGAGCCATCCCTATGCGCCTACTCGGCAAAGCGCTCACCTTCGACGACGTATTGTTGGTGCCAGCGTTCTCCCAGGTCCTGCCCAAGGACACCTCGCTTTCCACCCAGTTTTCCCGAAATATCCGCCTGAACCTGCCCCTGGTGTCGGCCGCCATGGACACGGTCACTGAAGCGCGGCTGGCCATTGCCATCGCCCAGGAGGGCGGCATCGGCATCGTCCACAAAAACCTCACGCCCCAGCAGCAGGCCGCCGAAGTCGCCAAGGTCAAGCGTTACGAAAGCGGTGTGCTGCGCGACCCGGTGGTCATCACACCAACGCATTCCGTTCGCCAGGTCATGGCCATGAGCGAGCAGCTCGGCATCTCGGGCTTTCCCGTTGTTGATGGCGGCAAGGTCGTCGGCATCGTGACCGGGCGCGACATGCGCTTCGAGTCGCGCATGGATGTCCCGGTCAGCACCATCATGACGCCGCGCGAGCGCCTGATCACGATTTCCGAGACCGCTTCGCTGGCCGATGCCAAGGCGCTGCTCAACAAACACCGGCTTGAGCGGGTGTTGCTGGTCAACGACAACTTTGAGCTCAAGGGCCTGATCACTGTCAAGGACATCACCAAACAGACCACCTTTCCGAACGCCGCGCGTGACGCGCACGGCCAGCTGCGCGTGGGCGCGGCGGTTGGCGTGGGCGAGGGCACCGAGGAACGTGTCGAGGCGCTGGTCAAGGCTGGCGTTGATGCCATCGTGGTGGACACCGCACATGGCCACAGCAAGGGTGTGATCGACCGCGTGCGCTGGGTCAAGCAGAACTACCCCCAAGTGGACGTGATCGGCGGCAACATCGCCACCGGCGCAGCCGCGCTGGCGCTGGCCGATGCCGGCGCCGACGCCGTCAAGGTCGGTATCGGCCCCGGCAGCATCTGCACCACCCGCATCGTCGCCGGTGTCGGTGTGCCGCAAATCATGGCCATCGACAATGTGGCGACCGCCTTGCGCGGCAGCGGCGTGCCGCTGATTGCCGACGGCGGCATCCGTTACAGCGGCGACATCGCCAAGGCGATTGCCGCCGGCGCCGGCACCGTCATGATGGGCGGCATGTTTGCCGGCACCGAAGAAGCGCCCGGCGAAGTGATTTTGTTCCAGGGCCGCAGCTACAAGAGCTACCGCGGCATGGGCAGCATAGGCGCGATGCAGCAGGGCAGCGCCGACCGCTACTTCCAGGAAAGCAGCACCGGCAACCCGAACGCCGACAAGCTGGTGCCCGAAGGTATCGAAGGCCGTGTGCCCTACAAGGGCTCCATGGTCGCCATCATTTACCAGATGGCCGGCGGCCTGCGGGCCAGCATGGGCTACTGCGGCTGCGCCACCATTGAGGACATGCGCAACCAGGCCGAGTTTGTCGAGATCACCACGGCAGGCATTCGCGAGAGCCATGTGCACGATGTACAAATTACCAAGGAAGCACCAAACTACCGCGCGGACTGATTTCGATCCAGCCGGGCAGGGCGTCTTCACAGACGCCTTTTCTTTTTTTGCCTTGAAGACCCCTCATGCAGCACCAGAAAATCCTCATCCTCGACTTCGGCTCCCAGGTCACCCAGCTCATTGCGCGCCGGGTGCGTGATGCCCATGTGTTTTGCGAAGTCCATCCCTGCGACGTGAGCGACGAGTGGGTGCGCGAGTACGCGAAGGATGGCAAGCTCAAGGGCGTGATCCTGTCCGGCAGTCATGCCAGCGTTTACGAAGACACCACCGACAAGGCACCCGCCGCGGTGTTCGAGCTCGGCATCCCGGTGCTCGGCATCTGTTACGGCATGCAGACCATGGCGCACCAGCTCGGCGGCAAGGTCGAAAGCGGCCACAAGCGCGAGTTCGGCTCGGCCGATGTGCGCGCCCGCGGTCACACCGCGCTGCTCAAGGACATCGCCGACTACACCACCGAAGCCGGGGAGGGCATGCTCGACGTCTGGATGAGCCACGGCGACAAGGTCACCGAAATGCCGCCGGGCTTCAAGCTCATGGCCTCGACCGAGTCCTGCCCGATTGCCGGCATGGCCGATGAAACGCGCCGCTTCTACGCCGTGCAGTTTCACCCCGAGGTCACCCACACCAAGCAGGGCAACGCCATCCTCCGGCGTTTCGTGCTGGACATCTGCGCCACCCGCCCGGACTGGATCATGGGCGACTACATCAGCGAAGCCGTCGAAAAAATCCGCCAGCAGGTCGGCGACGAGGAAGTCATCCTCGGCCTGTCCGGGGGCGTTGATTCGTCCGTCGCTGCTGCGCTGATCCACCGCGCCATCGGCGAGCAACTGACCTGCGTGTTTGTGGACCATGGCCTGCTGCGCCTGAACGAGGGCGACATGGTGATGGACATGTTTGTCGGCAAGCTGCACGCCAAGGTCATCCGGGTCGATGCGGCCGGGCAATTCCTCGGCCACCTGGCTGGGGTCAGCGAGCCCGAAGCCAAGCGCAAGATCATCGGACGTGAGTTTGTCGAGGTGTTCAAGGCCGAAGCTGCCAGCCTTAAGGCGGCCAATGCCTCCTCGAAGGGCGCCAAATGGCTGGCCCAGGGCACGATTTACCCCGACGTGATCGAGTCCGGCGGCGCCAAGAACAAAAAGGCCGTCACCATCAAGAGCCACCACAACGTCGGCGGCCTGCCCGAGCAGCTGGGCCTGAAGCTGCTGGAGCCGCTGCGCGAACTGTTCAAGGATGAGGTCCGCGAGCTCGGCGTGGCGCTGGGCCTGCCGCACGACATGGTCTACCGCCATCCGTTTCCCGGGCCGGGCCTGGGCGTGCGCATCCTCGGCGAAGTCAAGAAGGAATATGCCGACCTGCTGCGCCGCGCCGACGCGATCTTCATCGAGGAGTTGCGCAACTTCAAGGACGCCGACAGCGGCAAGAGCTGGTACGACCTGACCAGCCAGGCCTTTGCCGTGTTCCTGCCGGTGAAAAGCGTGGGCGTGATGGGCGACGGCCGCACCTACGACTATGTGGTGGCCCTGCGCGCGGTGCAAACCAGCGACTTCATGACCGCGGACTGGGCCGAACTGCCCTACGCGCTGCTCAAAAAAGTCTCCAGCCGCATCATCAACGAAGTGCGCGGCATCAACCGCGTGACCTACGACGTCAGCAGCAAGCCGCCGGCCACGATTGAGTGGGAGTGAAATCAGGCCCTTCGGGGACTATCGGTCGGTATAGGTAGGTATCGGTAGCCAGCAGAACAGGTTGGGTAGATGTGGCGGCAAGAACCGGAGGCCGGATTAAGATTCCCTCGATGCTTACCGGCACCGCACTGCGCGACCTCAAGCCCAAGTCCAGGACTTATAAGGCTTCCGCCCCACGTGCCACCTTTAGCGGCGACCCATCACAACATCCACTTCAGCAAGGCGCTGCGTCAGGCGTGGCATTGCAAAGTCCAGAAACGCCTGCAGCTTCAGCGGAATCAGGCGCTTGCTCGGATAGACGAGGCTCACGGGATATGTATCGCTGTCATAGGCGGCTAGCACCGGCACGAGTCGCCCCGCCGCGACGTGTGGTGCGACCTGATAGCTGGTGGCCTGCACCAGGCCGAGCCCGGCGATTGAGGCTTGCAATGCCGACTCCGGCGTGGTCGTCGAGCTTCGCACGTTGATCGGCACCTGCAGCTCCGTCGCCTTGTCGCCGTCGCGCACTGTCAGTGCCCAGGTCTTGTAGGGCGCCAGTCCGGTCCAACTGATGCAGTCGTGGTCGGTCAATGCTTCCAGATCCCGGGGCGTGCCGCGCGCCTCCAGGTAGCCTGGGGCCGCGCAAACGACGATCCTGATGGTCCCCACTTCGCGCGCCACCAAACTGCTGTCTGCCAGCGCGCCGATGCGCACCGCGCAGTCCACATGCTCTTCCACGAGCGGCAAGACGCGGTCGGTCATTTGCAAGTGGACATTGACCTGCGCGTAGGCACGCAGAAACTCATGCACCACCGGCTGCAGGTGTTGCTGGCCGAAGCCCAGCGGCGCGGTGATGGCCAGATCGCCCTTGGGCTGACGGTATTCGCCCGTTACTTCCTCGTCGGCGTCGCGCAGGGCGTCAAGGACGCGGCTGCAGGCCAGGAAGTATCGCTGCCCGCCTTCGGTGAGCGCCACATGCCGCGTAGTCCGAACGAAAAGCCGTACCCCCAGCGCTTCTTCGAGCAAGGCGACCTTGCGGCTGACATTGGCGACCGGCGTGCCCAAGGCCCGACTCGCGGCCGAGAAGCCGCCACTGCGCGCCACGGCCACGAAGGCGCTGACGGCGTCGAATCTGTCCATACTGTTCCATTTATTGAGAAGGTGATTCGTAAATTTACATGATTATCAAAGATGATGATGCGAAAGAGAATTCATTCACGCCAACACAGCGTACATCCCAACCTACTGGAGCACCTCATGTCTCGTCTCAACACCCCCGCCACAATCGACGCCGCGCCGGCTGCCGCTCAAACCTCGCTAAAGGCCGTGGAGAAGCAACTGGGCCTTGTCCCGAACATGTTTCGCGTCGTCGCCAACAGTCCTGTCGCGCTGACCGGCTACCTGCAGCTGAGCGCTGCGTCCGCGCAGGGCGGGCTGGATGCCGCCACGCGTGAACGCATCGCATTGGCCGTGGCCGAACTCAACGGCTGCGGCTACTGCCTGGCAGCCCACTCTTTCCTGGGCCGCAAGCTGGCCAAGCTCGACGACGCCGAAATTGCCGCCAACCGCAACGGCGCGTCCAACGACCCGAAGGCCGATGCGGCTGTGCGCTTTGCTGCCGCCGTGGTCAGCCAACGCGGTCATGTCAGCAACGACCAGATCCACGCGGTACTCAGTGCCGGCTACAGCGACGCGCAGGTGCTGGACATCCTGCTGGCCGTCGCATTGAACACCTTCACCAATTACGTCAACGAAGTGGCACAGACCGAAGTCGACTTCCCGTCCGTCCAACCGCTGCGTCTTGCTGCCTGATTCCATTAACCCACTCCAAAGGATCATCATGGAAACATCTTCCACCGGCACCCCCGGCCGTGTTGAGCACCGTCAGGTCGAGATTGACGGGCTGAGCACCTTCTACCGCGCAGCAGGCAATCCCGCCAATCCAGTGATCGTGCTGCTGCACGGCTTCCCGTCGTCGTCGCACATGTTTCGCGACCTCATCCCGCTGTTGGCCGATCGCTTCCGCGTCATTGCGCCCGACTACATCGGCTTCGGCCATTCCGCCGCGCCCGCAGTTGACCAGTTCGAGTACAGCTTCGACAAGCTGACGGCGCACGTGCGGGCGTTGCTCGACCACATCGGCGTGACGGACGCAATCTACTACATGCAGGATTACGGCGGTCCCATCGGTCTGCGCCTGGCCACGGGCAAGCCGGAGCATGTGCGCGGGATCGTGATCCAGAACGCCAATGCCTACATGGAAGGATTGACTCCGGCGGTCGCTGGTGTGTTCATGCCGCTGTGGGAGAAGGGTGATGAGACGGGGGCACGGCAGATGTTGTTGGCCGAGACCACCAAGATGCAGTACACCGCCGGCGCTCGCCAGCCCGAAGCGCTGAACCCCGATGCATGGACGCTGGATCAGGCTCTGCTGGACCGTCCCGGGAGTGCTGAGCGCCAGCTGGCACTGTTCAATGACTACCGTCACAACGTGCCTTTGTTCGACGTGTGGCAGGCTTACTTTCGTGCGCACCAGCCAAAGACGCTGGTCGCATGGGGGCGCGGCGACCCGTTCTTCGGCGTCCCGGGCGCTGAAGCTTTCCGGCGCGACATCAAGGACGTCCGCGTGGAATTGTTGGACAGTGGGCACTTTGCGCTTGAAGAGGATGCTGCGCGTGTGGCCGACCTGATCAAACAGACGTTCTGAACCGTTGCACGGGCTGCATGCGTGCAGCCCGGCATAAACCAGGGAGATTCGAGATGACGCACGCCTTTGCCAACATCGCCTTCACACCCGCCGTGCGAGAAGCCCAGGCACGAGCCGGGAGTCGTTTTCAGTACGCACGCGCATTCGAGTCGGGCGGCAAGATGCGCAACGACGAACTTGGGCCAGACGAAGAGGCTTTCATCCATGCCCAGCGCAGCTTCTACATGGCCACGGTGTCGGAGACGGGGTGGCCGTACGTGCAGCACCGGGGTGGCAGCCCCGGTTTCCTGCACGTCGTTGATGCGCACACACTGTCGTTCACAGACCTGCCGGGAAACCGGCAATATGTCAGTGTTGGCAATCTGACGCATAATGATCGTGTTTCCTTGATCCTGGTCGACTATGCGCATCGCCGGCGGCTGAAACTGCTGGGCCGGCTTTCGGTGCGGGAGTTCGAAGAAGCGGGGCAGCTCCACGGTGAAATGACGATCCGTGTCGAGGCGTTCGACTGGAATTGTCCGAAGTACATCCCACATCGCTTTGAAGCGGAGGACGTGCGACGAGCGCTTGATGAGCGAGACCAACGTATCGCGCAACTGGAGGCCATGCTGGCAAAGGGTAAGGTCGCCCAGAACGCGTGACCACTGTCGAAGGCACGGCATGCCTACGTCATTTTTGACCGTGTCGGGCGGCCAGGGCGCCCCGGCGAAAACCTCGTGTTCCGGCCCACTTGAAAGGGCTGCAACGATTTCAGAGGAACTACCATGATTTACACCAAGTCCGAAAAAGCCATTGCCGAGCTCACGCCCGAGCAGTTTCATGTCACTCAGCGCAGCGGAACCGAACGCCCAGGGACTGGCGAATACCTGGACAACCACAAGCCGGGGATCTACGTAGACATCGTCTCCGGCGAACCTCTGTTCGCATCGTCCGACAAGTTCGAGTCGGGCTGCGGTTGGCCGAGTTTCACGAAGCCGATCACGGCGGCCAAGGTGAATGAACTGCGTGACACCAGCCATGGGATGGTACGCACCGAGGTACGTTCTGTGTATGGCAATAGCCACCTTGGACACGTCTTTCCCGACGGTCCCAGCGATCAGGGTGGCTTGCGCTACTGCATCAATTCCGCCTCCTTGCGATTTGTACACCGCGACGACATGCAAGCGGAGGGTTATGGCGAGTACCTGAACCAGGTTGAGGAGATGTGACATGACGACTGAACGCGCAGTCTTGGCGGGCGGCTGCTTCTGGGGCATGCAAGACCTGATCCGCAAGATGGCCGGGGTCCTCTCGACCCGGGTCGGCTATTCGGGCGGGGACGTACCAAATGCCACCTATCGAAATCATGGGACTCATGCTGAAGCGATTGAGATCATGTTTGACCCAGCGACGCTGAGCTATCGGCGGCTGCTCGAATTTTTTTTCCAGGTTCACGACCCGACGACAACGAATCGCCAGGGCAACGATCGCGGCTTGTCGTACCGGTCCGCGATTTATTTCGCTTCCGATGCGCAGCGACTTGAAGCGATTGACACCATCAAGGATGTCGATGCTTCGGGCCTGTGGCCGGGCAGGGCAGTGACCGAGGTCGCGCCCGCAGGGTCTTTCTGGGAGGCCGAACCGGAGCACCAGGATTATCTGGAGAGGCATCCAGGCGGTTACACCTGCCATTTTGCGCGGCCGGATTGGGTCCTGCCACGGCGCGGCGTTGAAGCAACGCAGCGTTTTTTGGAAGAAGCCAATTGGCCGAACATCTCCGACCTGGTCCACGTGCCCGCTAAGAGACGAGGCTCACTTGCGCCCGGGTCTGGCTGACGATGGAAGACTTCTCCGGTATGCTAAGACTTGATTGATCATGGTTTCGAAAACGTCGCTCCTCACGAATCGATCTATCTCCCGCGCCAGAAAAAGATCTGCGCTTGCGACGATAAAAGCGACAATAAAAGCGAAGATAACGCCCATGCCGATTACAGCCCATCCCTTGAACCATACGGGCTTGGGCGATCTGTTGATGATCGAGTGGACGTAAGGCGCGGCTTGTGGATCTCTTTGGATTTGAGCCGCCGCCGCCCAGGTTGAACAGGCCGCCGGTGCCTCGCGACGGCAATGACCGGCTGTTTTTTGCCCTGTGTCCAGATGCGGATGCCACGCAAAAAATGCTTGCGCTGGGCGCCGACCTCAAAAGCCGACATCGCTTGACCGGACAGCTTCATCTGCAGGAGCGCCTGCACCTGACGCTGGATCACCTGGGTGACTTTGAGGGTCGGCCCCATGACATCGTCGAGCGGGCACGCAAGGCGGCCAGTGCGGTCGCGACCGGACAGGCAGGCTTTGCCGTCACGCTGGACCGGATCCTGAGTTTCGGCCGCAGTGACCGTTCCCGGCCGCTGGTGCTCAAGGCGGGCACAGGGCATCCCGGGCTTGCAGAATTCCGGGGCCGCCTCTGGGACGCACTGGCCGCGGAAAAGTTGCCGGGTAGCGCACGAAGCTCGTTTACGCCGCACGTCACGCTGCTGTACGACACGAAGGTCTTGACGGAAGAGGCGGTTGGCGCAATCAGCTGGCGGGCGCAGGAGTTTGTGCTGATCCACAGCTTCATGCGACAAACGCGTTACGAAATCCTGGGGCGCTGGCCGCTCCCGTCCTGAGGGGCAGCCCAGCCCTGAGCTTCGGCCTGAGGGGCGTGCCGCGCCAGGGCGCCGGCTTTTGCGATACTCGGGCCATGTACCAGCCCCCCTACTTCAAAGGCCAGGCCGAGCAGGCTGCGCAGCTGATGCGAAGCCATCCCTTTGCCAGCCTGATCAGCATCGACGACGCCGGCTTGCCCTATGTCACGCACCTGCCGCTGCATCTGGAGCCGCGCCCTTCGACAAGCTCAGGACAGTCGGACTTTGTGCTGCTCGGCCACGTCGCCAAACCCAACCCGCACTGGCGTTACCTGCAGGTCAGGCCCCAGGCGGTGGTGACTTTTCTCGGGCCGCACGCTTATATGTCGCCCAAGGTCTATCCGGACCTGGCGCGCGTGCCGACCTGGAACTACCTGGCCGTGCACTGCACCGTGCAGGCCACGCTGATTGAAGACCCGGCGGGCAAGGATGCCCTGCTGAAAAAGCTGATCGGTGACCACGAGCCGCCTTACGCCGAGCAGTGGCGCGGTCTGGGCGAGGAGTTTGCCCACAAGATGCTGGCCGGCATTGTGGCGTTTGAACTGCAGGTGACGGACCTGCAATGCAAGATCAAGCTGAATCAGCACCGCCGCGAAGCGCATGCCGCCATGCGCGCCGTCTACGCCAGCGGTTCACCCGACGAGCAGGCGCTGGGTCAATGGATGGACCAGCTCGGCATGGGCGCCGCAACGCCGGAAAAATGAATCAAATCGGCCTCCAGCCCCCGGCTGGCGGGCGCAAGCAGCTATCAAAAGTGAAGCAACATGAATGACGAAGACTTCATGCGCCTGGCGCTGGTGCAGGCCGGTGAAGCGGCTGCCGCAGGGGAAGTGCCGGTGGGTGCCGTGCTGGTGCACCGGGGGCAGGTGATTGCCACCGGCCGCAATTCGCCCATCGCCGGCCACGACCCGACGGCCCACGCCGAGATGCAGGCCCTGCGCGCGGCTGCGCTGGTGCAGGGCAACTACCGCCTTGAAGACTGCGAGCTGTTCGTCACGCTGGAGCCCTGTGCGATGTGCTGCGGCGCCATGCTGCATGCGCGCCTCAAACGCGTCGTGTTCGGTGCGGCCGAGCCCAAAACCGGCGCCGCCGGCTCGGTTCTCAATCTGTTCGATGAGCCGCGGCTAAATCACCAGACGCAGGTGCAGGGCGGGGTGCTTGCCGACGAATGCGGTGCTGCGCTGCAAGGCTTTTTCAGGCAGCGGCGCAGTGCGCAGCGTGAGGACAGCCGCGCCGCGCAGCCGCTGCGTGACGACGCCCTGCGCACGCCCGATGCGGCGTTTGACGGCCTGCCGGGCTACCCCTGGCAGCCGAATTACCTCAGCGACCTGCCGTCGCTCGGTGGTTTGCGCATGCATTACCTCGACGAAGGGCAGGCCCTTCGACAAGCTCAGGATGAACGGCAGTTGACTTACCTGTGCCTGCACGGCAACCCGGCCTGGAGCTACCTCTACCGCAAGATGATCCCGGTGTTCCTCGAAGCCGGGCACCGCGTGGTGGCGCCCGACCTGATCGGCTTCGGCAAAAGCGACAAGCCCAAAAAGGACGGCTTCCACAGTTTCGACGGCCACCGCCACATCCTGCTGGAACTGGTGGAGCGGCTGGACCTGCAGAACATCGTGCTCGTGGTGCAGGACTGGGGCGGTCTGCTGGGCCTCACCCTGCCGATGGCGGCGCCGCAGCGTTACCGCGGCCTGCTGGTCATGAACACCACGCTGGCGACCGGTGAGCAGCCGCTGTCGGCCGGCTTTCTGGCCTGGCGCGAGATGTGCGCCAAAAATCCGGAGTTTGATGTGGGCCGGCTGTTCGCCCGCGGCAATCCGCAGATGAGCGCCGCCGAATGCGCCGCCTACAACGCGCCGTTTCCGGACCGGGGCCACCGCGCCGCCTTGCGCGCCTTTCCGCCCATGGTGCCGGAGTTTGCGGATTCACCCGGCGCAGAAATCTCCCGGCAGGCACGAGACTTCTGGCGCGAGCGCTGGCAAGGCCAGACGCTCATGGCCGTGGGTGCGCAGGACCCGGTGCTGGGCCTGCCGGTGATGCGGGAACTGCAGCAGATGATCAAGGCTTGTCCCGAACCGCTGGTGGTAGCCGACGCAGGACATTTTGTGCAGGAACACGGCGAGCCGATTGCGCGACAGGCGGTGGGCTTTTTCGCCGCGCCCTGAGCCTTAGTAGTCAGTAGGGCAGCCGGAACACCGGCAGGTGCCAGCCCAGGAAAATCGCGCTGAGGCGCAAGGCCATGACCACCACCATGCCGATCCAGAACGCCAGGGACGCCTTCAGCCCCAGCGCCTTCAGCGCCAGGTACAGCGCGATACCGGCAATCGCCGCTGTGGCGTAAATATCCTGGCGCAGCAGCAGCGGGATCTGGTTGCTGAAGATGTCGCGCATCACACCGCCGGCCACGCCGGTCATGGTGCCCATCAGCACCACGATCAGCGGATGCAGCCGCGCCGCCTCGGCCAGCTGTGCGCCGCTCAGGGCAAACACCGC
This sequence comes from uncultured Polaromonas sp., assembly GCA_946479075.1. Next base: position 11,708 of record CAMLDT010000022.1, on the reverse strand, counting down.
CAGGCCCAGCGCGTCGGCGACCAGCAGCGCCTGCGCCGGGATCGGCAGAAACTGCACATACAGCACGGTGCCCAGCGCCGCCGCGCAGATCAGCATCAGGTAGTTCGGATTGGCCATCCAGAACACCGGGTGCCGGTTCATCAACACATCACGCAGCGTGCCGCCGCCTATGGCCGTCAGTGAAGCCAGCACCACCACGCCAAGCAGGTCGAGCTCCAGCCGGCCCGCCGCCAGCGCGCCGCTGACGGAAAACACGGCGACGCCAAAGAGGTCCAGAACATAAAGCAGCATGATGCGGCGTTTATACCGCGACCGGGCGGCCAGCGGCCCCACTGCTGCGGTGCCGGGCAATGGGATACTCGGAGCCGTGAAAAAACATATCTACATCTATTCCCCCTCCAGCGCGGTGCGCGACAAGGCGGCCTTCAAACGCGGTGTGGCGCGCCTGAAGGCGCTGGGCCACGAGGTCGAACTCGACGAAGCTGCGCTGGCCAGCCACCAGCGTTTTGCCGGTGATGACGAGACCCGGCTGACGGCCATCCACCGTGCGGCGGCGAGCGGCGCCGATGTGGCGCTGATTTCGCGCGGCGGTTACGGCCTCACACGCATCCTGCCGGCCATCCACTACAAGGCGGTGGCCAAAGCGGTGCACCAGGGCACGCGATTTGTCGGCCTCAGCGATTTCACGGCATTCCAGAACGCGCTGCTGGCCAAAACGGGCGCGGTGAGCTGGGCCGGCCCGGCGCTGGGCGAGGACTTCGGCGTGGACGGCGAGCCCGATGACATCATGGAAGCCTGTTTTGAGGACCTGATCACCGGGCAGGGCGAGGGCACGGGCTGGCGCCTGCCGCCATCTGCTATCAAATCAGGATCTGTCGGCGCAGTCCCCTCAAGGGCTGGAGGCGTATTCAGTGTCAAGGACGCGACGCTGTGGGGTGGCAACCTGGCGGTGCTGACCTCGCTGGCCGGTTCCCCGTACTTCCCGGCCGTGAAGGGCGGCATCCTGTTCCTGGAGGAAGTGCATGAGCACCCCTACCGGCTGGAACGCATGTTGACGACGCTGCTGCACGCCGGCGTGCTGGCGCAGCAAAAAGCCATTGTTCTGGGCCAGTTCACCAACTACAAGCTGGTGCCGCACGACAAGGGCTTCAAACTGGCAACGGTGGTGGCCTGGCTGCAAAACCAGATCAAGGCGCCGGTGCTGATGGGCCTGCCTTTCGGTCATGTGCCGACCAAGGTGCTGCTGCCGGTGGGGGCCAAAGTGACTTTGGCCGTGGAAGGCCGGGATGCGTTTTTACTCTGGGGCCACACGCACTGACGGCGCGGGCGAGATGCGCTGGAACAGCTGTCGCTGTCAGTTCAGCGAGCTGCGGCGTGAGCCCAGGCTGCCGGGCAGCAGGCCTTCGAACATCTTGGTGATGGTGCCGACTTTCTGGCGCGCGATGGTCTCACCCTGCATGGCTGACAACACGGCCATCACATCGCCCCGGGCGTACCACAGGCCCTGGGCGTCCTGGGCGTAACGCACCCGCAGCGCAATTTTCGGGTAATGCCTCTCGCCAAACTCGCCCAGCTCGTTGAGCATGATCTGCCGGATGGTTTCCGTTCGGGTTTCCTTGACCGCCGGCGTCGCCTCGCCACCACTCAGCAAGCCAAGCAAACTGCTCTTTAAATGAGGTGTAATCCAGCGCATAGGTCTTCCGGCTTTCTTTGATATAGGCACGCGTGAGCGCACGGAGCGTAGATTAATACCGCCCGGCGCCGGATGCAAGCGCTACCACGTGACAGGGTTAACGTAAAACAACAAAGAAATCAAGGTGTTAGTAACTAAATGTCAGGTTGATTCTGCAAGGTGTATCAGACTAATACTTTCGAATTCGGCACGTTTTGCCTTTCGCGGCGAAAGTAACCGGGCGCCAGCCGTGTGACATATTCACATTCGCTTGTTTTCCCTTTTGCTTCTTTCGCCTTCCTTTTTGGTGTCTCTTTCCCATGATTGTGAGTTTTTTATGACTGCTTATCCGTCGCACTACATCAACGGCCAGTGGGTGGCCGCCCAATCGCCCGATACCCTGCCGGTGCATGACTCCAGCACCGAAGAGATCATGGCCACGGTGCCGGCCGGCACGGCCCAGGAGGCCGAACAAGCGGTGCTGGCCGCCCGCGCTGCTTTTGAGGCGTGGTCCACCTTGCCGGTCGAGACCCGCGCAGCCTACCTGGAGAAAGTCGCAGCCGGCCTGAAGGCCCGCACCGACGAGATGGCGCTGGCGATTGCCCGCGAGGTCGGCATGCCGCTGAAGATGGCCAAAACCGTGCAGGTGGGCGGGCCGACCTGGCACTGGGGCAACTTTGCCAAGGTGGCGCGCAATTTCGAGTGGGAGAAAAAGGTCGGCAACTCGCTGGTCGTGCGTGAAGCCATCGGTGTGGTCGGCTGCATCACGCCCTGGAACTTTCCGCTGAGCCAGATCACGCTGAAGATTGCGCCGGCGTTGGCGGCTGGTTGCACGGTGGTCCTCAAACCCAGCGAAATCGCCCCGGTCAACGCCATGATCCTGGCCGAAATCATCCACGAGGCCGGTTTGCCGCCGGGCGTCTTCAACCTGGTCAACGGCATGGGGCCGGTGGTCGGCGAGGTGCTGGCGACGCACCCCGAGGTTGACATGGTCAGCTTCACCGGCTCCACCCGCGCCGGCAAACGGGTGAGCGAGCTGGCCAGCCAGTCGGTCAAGCGCGTGGCGCTGGAACTGGGCGGCAAATCCGCCAGCGTCATCCTGGGAGACGCGGACTTCGAGGCCGCCGTCAAGGGCACGATCTCGGCCTGCATGCTCAACAGCGGCCAGACCTGCTCGGCCCACACCCGCATGCTGGTGCCGGCCGCCCGCTACGACGAAGTCAAGGCGCTGGCCAAAACCGCCATCGCGAAATTCAGCATCGGCCCCAGCCTGGAAGAGGGCAGCCGGCTCGGCCCGCTGGTCAGCGCGAACCAGCGCGAGCGCGTGCTGGGTTTCATATGCACCGGCATCGAAGAGGGTGCGGACGTGATTGCCGGTGGCGCCGAGCCGCCAGCCCTGGCCAAGGGCTACTTTGTGCAGCCCACCATCCTGGGCATCAAGCCCACCGACACGCTGGCGCAGGAAGAAATCTTTGGCCCGGTGCTGGTGGTCATTCCGTACAAGGATGAGGAAGATGCCGTGGCAATTGCCAACAGCACCATCTACGGGCTGGGCGGCGGGGTCTGGAGTGGCAGCGACGAACACGCCATCAAGGTGGCGCGCCGCCTGCGCACCGGCCAGGTCGATATCAACGGCGGCCCGTTCAATGGCAACGCGCCGTTTGGCGGCTACAAGCAGTCGGGCAACGGCCGTGAAAACGGGGTGTACGGTTTTGAAGAGTTCCTCGAATTCAAGGCCATGCAACTCAAACCGGCCACCGCAGGCTGATTTTTTCGGGAGACACCATCGTGGTCTGGATCAAACGGTTGTTCGGCGGCGTGGCGCTGCTCGTGCTGGCAGTGGCGGCGGCCACCGGCATCTACATTTACCGCAGTTTTCCTGCCTTGGACGGGGAACTCCAGGTCGGTGGACTCACGGCCCCGGTGCAGGTGGCGCGGGATGGGGCCGACATCACCCACATCAAGGCGCAGACTCCGCGCGACGCGTGGATGGCGCTCGGTTATGTGCATGCGCAGGAGCGCGGCTGGCAGCTTGAATTCAACCGCCGCGTCATGCACGGCGAATTGTCCGAGGTGCTGGGCGAAGCCACGCTGGACACCGACAAGCTGCTGCGCACCCTGGGCATCATGGAAGCCGCGCAGCGCCAGTGGCAAGTCCTGCCGGCTGAAGCCAGGCAGGCGCTGCAGGCCTACAGCGACGGTATCAATGCTTTTTATGCCGAGAGCGGCCAGGCGCTGTCGCCCGAATTCCACATCCTTGGCGTCAAGCCCGGCGCTGCCGGCCCGGCCTGGACACCGCAGGACAGTGTGGGCTGGGCGCTGATGATGGCACTGGACCTGGGCGGTAACTGGGGCAATGAATTTGCCCGCCTTTCGGCGCTCAAGGTCCTCAATACGCAGCAGCTCTGGGAGTTGTTCACGCCTTATCCGGGTGAAGCACCGGCCTCCAGAACCGACTTCGCGAAGCTTTATGCCGGACTCGGCGTGTTCCGTCCGGATGCTATCAAAACGGGAGCTGCTGACGCCCATCCAGCGGGGGCTGGAGGCCTTTTTGGCATTGAAAAAACGGTCAATGGCAAGGCGCTGGCAGTGGCCATCAACGACTGGGCGGCCAACCTCGGCAACGTCGAAGGCAAGGGGTCCAATGAATGGGTGGTGTCCGGGGGCCACACCGTCAGCGGCAAGCCGCTGCTGGCCAATGACCCGCACCTGGGCCTGTCGGCCCCGGCCATCTGGTACTTCGCGCGCCTGCAGGCGCCCGCAGGGCAGGGCACCGGCGGCAAGGCGGTCCCCGCGCTGGACGTGATCGGTGCCACCCTGCCGGGCCTGCCTTTTGTGGTGCTGGGCCGCACGGCCAAAGTGGCCTGGGGTTTCACCAACACCGGCCCGGACGTGCAGGACCTCTACCTTGAACAGATCAATCCGGCCAACCCGCAGCAATACCGCGTGCCGGGCAGCGCCGTGCAGTGGGCGGACTTCGCCACCCGCAAGGAGACCATCAAGGTCAAAGGCAAGCCCGACGTGCTGCTGACGGTGCGCACCACCCGCCATGGCCCGGTCCTGAGCGATGCCCAGAAAACCCACGCCGAGTTGCTGGACACCGGTAAATATGTGCTTTCGCTGCGCTGGAGTGCGCTGGAAACCGACAACCTGACGGCACTGGCGGCCCTGCGCGCCAACCAGGCGCAGTCGGTGGACGAGTTGATCGCCGCCTACGCCAGCCATCATTCGCCGATGCAAAACGTGGTGATGGCCGACGTGAGCGGCAAGGTGGCCTACAAGGCCATCGGCAAGGTGCCGCTGCGCAAGACCGACAACGATATTCTTGGCATCGCACCGTCGCCCGGCTGGGACGCCCGCTACGACTGGGCGGGCTGGCTGCCCTATGCCCAGACCCCTCAGGCCGACACCACAGCCATTGGCAGCAAGGGCTGGTTTGCCAACGCCAATCAGCGCGTCGTCGCGCCCGGCTCGGACCTGTTCCTGGGGCAGGACTGGGTGGTGCCGTATCGCTTCGACCGCATCGAGCAACTGCTGGCGGCGGCGCCGCAACACGATGCCGCGTCCCTGCAGAAGATCCAGGCCGATCAGTGGTCGGGGGCCACCGTCCGCCTGCTGCCGCTGTTGCAAAAAACGGTGTCGCAGCACCCGCTGGCCGCGCAGGCGCAACAGGCCCTGGCCGGCTTTGACGGCACGATGCGTGCGGACAGTGCTGCACCGCTGATTTTTTCCGTCTGGGTGGATGAACTCACCCGCGGCGTGATCGGCAGCAAGCTCGGCGAGGAGCGCTTCAAAAGCATGTATGGCAAACGGCATTTCCGCAGCGCGATGGAAGAAATGGTCGAGCGCGATGACAAAGCCTGGTGCGGTGCCGCTGGCTGTGCGGCCCAGTCGGGTGCTGCACTGGATCGTGCCTTGTCCGCGTTGCAGGCGGCGTACGGCGATCAGCCGGCGCAGTGGAAGTGGGGCAATGCGCACCTTGCGCTGTCCGCGCACCGGCCGTTCAGCAATGTCGCGGCGCTGGCGCGCTTTTTCGATGTCCGGGTGCCGACCGGTGGCGATTCCTTCACCGTCAACGTCGGCCAGTACTGGCCCAACGATCAAAAAACGCCTTTCGCCAACCGGCACGCCGCGTCCTTGCGCGCCATTTATGACCTGTCAGATCTGGAAAAATCGCAATTCATCTACCAGACAGGGCAGAGCGGCCTGGTGTTTTCAAGCCGCTACCGCGACATGAGCGAAACCTGGGCCAAGGTGGGCTACCGTCCGCTGCAGATGAACCCGGCCAGCTTCACCCACGAACTCCGGCTCACGCCCTGAGGCGCAGCGCGGCTCAGGCCGGCACAGCATCCACGTTGAGCCGGTCCCAGTGCCGATGTGCGGCCATCGACGAGATGAAGGCCTGGCCAATCTGCCCTTCCACGGTCTTGCGCGCATCGGCGAGCAGGACGCCGGTGGTGGGTTCCATCACCTGATCGCCTTTGCCCTCCAGCGCAAAACCCAGGCTGCCGAGCAGCTGCACGCCTTCATTGATGGCGCACAGCGTCTTGCAGTGTTTGTAGCTTTCCAGGATGAAATGGACCGCGTCGCCCAGCTGCGCCAGCGCGGCCGCGCTGGCCTCGCCACCGGGAACCAGCACCGCATCAAACAGCACCGAGGGCGCATTGCTGAAGGTGTGGTCCACCGCCAGCTGTTTGCCCGAAGAGGTCTTGACCGTGCCGAGCTGCGGCGCGATCAGCTTGCAGACGGCACCGGCGTCGACCAGTTCCTGCTGCAGGCGCTTGAAGCTCAGCAAATCCACACCGTCAGCCACCAGCACCGCAATCTTGCGCGTCTTGATGCCATCGGAAGGGCGTGCCATGCTGAGCGCCGGGTCCTCCTCGACCGCGTTTTCGATGCGGTAGTCGCGAAACCCCAGGCGCCCGGCGGCAGCCTTGGCATCGGGGGCGCCTATGCCAAGAGGCGCAGCCACGCGGGCGGCAAGTTTGGCGTCCACATGTGCGAGGTTGTCCACCATGCGCTGGCGGATTTCCGGCACCTCGACCTTGGACAACTCAAAGCGGAAGGCCGCAACGATGTGGTCCCGCTCGGCCGGGCTCTGGCTGTTCCAGAACAGCGTGGCCTGGGAAAAATGGTCGTCGAATGAGGGGCTGCGGCGGCGAATCTTGGGGGGGTCGAGTGGCTCGGGATACGACTGGAAACCCTGGGCGCCGCCGTCCACCCGGTATTCCGCGCCCGTCGCCAGGGTGTTTGGTTCGTAGGCCACGCGGCCCTTGTTCACGCTCTGGCGATGCATGCCATCGCGCTGGAAATTGTGGAAGGGACAGACCGCCTTGTTGATTGGCAACTCATGGAAGTTGGCGCCGCCCAGGCGGGAAATCTGCGTATCCGTGTATGAAAACAGCCGGCCCTGCAACAGCGGGTCGTTGGAAAAATCGATGCCGGGCACCAGGTGCCCCGGGTGAAAGGCCACCTGCTCGGTCTCGGCAAAAAAGTTGTCCGGATTGCGATTGAGGACCATCTTGCCGATGATCTGCACCGGCACGAGCGACTCGGGAATCAGCTTGGTCGGATCGAGCAGATCGAAGCCCAGCTTGTCTTCCTTGCCTTCCTCGATGATCTGTACACCAAGCTCCCACTCCGGGAAGTTGCCCTGGGCGATGGCTTCCCAGAGGTCGCGGCGGTGAAAGTCAGCGTCCTTGCCGGCCAGCTTTTGCGCTTCGTCCCAAGCCAGCCCGTGCACGCCGAGTTTGGGCTTCCAGTGAAACTTCACAAAGTGCGACTCACCGCGTGCGTTGATGAAGCGGAAGGTGTGAACGCCAAAACCCTCCATCATGCGGTAGCTGCGCGGCAGGGCACGGTCAGACATGGCCCACATCAGCATGTGGGTGGACTCGGGCATCAGGGACACAAAATCCCAGAAGGTATCGTGGGCGCTTGCAGCCTGGGGAATCTCGTTGTGCGGCTCAGGCTTGACCGCGTGAATCAGGTCCGGAAACTTGATCGCGTCCTGGATGAAAAATACCGGCACGTTGTTGCCGACCAGGTCGTAGTTGCCTTCGTTCGTGTAGAACTTGACCGCAAACCCACGGATGTCGCGCACCGTATCCGCCGAGCCGCGCGAGCCGGCGACGGTCGAAAACCTGACAAAGACGGGAATCTCGGCCTCGGGGTCCTGCAGAAAACCGGCGCTGGTGTATTGCGCCATGGGTTTGTAGACCTTGAAGTAGCCATGCGCTGCGGTTCCGCGCGCGTGCACCGCCCGTTCGGGAATGCGTTCGTGGTCGAAATGGGTGATCTTTTCCCGGAGGATGAAGTCCTCCAGCAGGGTCGGGCCCCGCACACCCGCCTTGAGGGAGTTGTGGTTGTCCGGAATCTGCACACCCTGATTGGTGCTGAGATTGCCGGGTGCCTCGTCAGTCGCGGCCAGAAGCTGCTTTTGTTTGTCGCTACTGCCGGACAGGGGTTTGGTGGCTGCGGCGGTACTGCGCTTGGGTTGCGGCATCAGGGATCCTCGAAAAAATCAACAAAAAGGGGAAAGCCGCTGGAGGCCGGAGCGCGGCCGCAGCGGAATCACGAGCGGGCCAGCGGCCAGCGCCCGGCGCGCAGGAAACTCAATTTCAATTGCCTTCGCAGTCCAGCAAGCGGTCCAGCCCGACAACGATGGCCATCACGGCGAGGGTCGCGATGCCGCCGATGACCGCCCAGCCGGCGAAGTCCTGCAGGGGTTCAGCCACGCCGTCGGGCGTCAGGGTCAAAAACCCGATCAGCGCCAGCAACAGCACCGGCAATACCTGCCAGGCGTGAAACCATTGCAGGGACGTGGTGCGGCGCCCGGTTGGGGTGGCAGCAGGTCGATGGAGTCGGGAAGATGCGGCGAGTGTCATGGTGAGTCCTGAGTGGGTCCTGAGCGATAGGGAATGGCAGAACATGTTGGGATAAACAGACCTTACGCAGCTCGTGGTCCATCCGCCATGGCGCGGGTGCGGCAGCGTGTGTAAGGCCAATCGCGAAGCCCTGTAAGACCCGTCCCACGGTGACCTTGCAGCGCCTCCTCCTACAGCACCATGCCCGCTTCTCCGGCGTGTCACGGCTGACCCTGCTTTTAAGGTGATGCACATGAAAAGAGGCTGCGCAGGCGGTGAAAAGCCTGTGCAGCCCCCGCCGCGTCTGCTGCCAGGGCGACCGATGGACTGAACACTGCGCAAAGGAGTAATCGGACATGCGTGCATTTCTTGTCGAGGACAACCCGGCCATCCGGCAAAACCTGATGGTGACGCTGGAGGAACTGGTTCCGGTCACAACCATTGGCGTGGCCGAAACCGAAGAGGAGGGCACACGCTGGCTGGCGCGCAACGACGCCCAATGGGATCTGGCCATCGTGGATCTGCTGCTCAGGGAAGGAAGCGGCCTGGGCGTCGTCAAGGCTTGCCGGTTCCGGCACCCCGACCAGAAAATTGTGGTCCTCAGCAACCACGCCACCGCGGAAATCCGCTGGCGTTGCGCTCAACTGGGCGCCGATGCGGTCTTCGATAAAACGACGGAAATCGACGCCATGCTGCGTTACTGCGTGGACCTGTCGAACAAACTCGACAACGCGGCCGACCTGCCGCGCCAGTTGTCGAGCGCCTGACAGCGCCTGGCCCGACCGCTGTTTCAAATTCGCCCAACGACGACGCCATGGACTCAAGCACCTCCCATCCGCACCATCCCCACGATCCGCCGTTTGGCGCAGCTCCCCGGCCCTTGACCGAGGAAGTGTTGCAGTCGGCGGAGGAGGCGGTGCTGGCCCGGCCGCCATTGGTGGACCCGCCTCGCCACGCGCCGGGTTCGGATCACACCGGTCCAGCGATTCCACACGGGCCAGCTACCGACCGCCTCGCCCGGCTGGTGGCTGAAAAACCCGCCCAATCCGCTTTGGTGGCGCTGGTAGCCGGCGCCCTGGTGGCAGCCGTCCTCAAACGGGCGTTGCGCCGCGCACCCCGGCGCTGACAGTCGTCTTCAACCCTTTGACATTTCGGACAGTGAGGAAACCCATGACATTGGCCAACAACGCCCCCGAACCCGGCACCCAGATTCCGCCAGAGATGCCGCCGCCGGTGATGCCGCCCATGCCCGGACCCGGTGAGCCGCCGGAAATCATCGAGCCACCTGCCACGGAGCCGGCCATCCCCATCCGTGAGCCCGGCAAGGTGACGCCGGTTCAGGCTGTGCAATGATTTGTCAGTCGTCGGATACTGGACGGAAGAACTTCCGTACCCAGTAAGGCTGGCTGCCCACGGCATAAACGGCAGAGCGCAGCTGGCTCTCCGTACACTTCAATTCGCGGCACCAGGCCGCCACCACGGCGGGCTGCGTCAGGCAAATACGGGGCTGCGCCGGGGGAGATTTGATGGAATCGGTCAACATGGACAACCTTTCAGGGTTGCTTTCATGATGGCCCCTTGAGGCGCCGTGCGTAAGGCGGGCTTGGCCCGGTTGCTGTAAGCAGATGCGCTGCGGTGCTGCAAGGAACGAGCGCCTGCGCCGGCGAATCATGGCGTGCTGGTCTGCCGCTGGTACTCGCCGCGTTTCATGGTCAGATAGGCCGTCCGGTCAATTTCATGCAATTGGCGTGGATAACGCTCGGTGGCGTCGAACCAGTATTGCAGGCGTTTTTCGAACTGCTGCGATGCCGGCACCGCCAGCGAGGCGAGGTAAGCGTCAATCGCCAGGTAATAACGCATGGTGTTGCGCTCAACCGCGCCCCGCATGCCGCCTACCGGCTCCCTGGGCCCGCCGTTTTCACCGGCCACTTCGGAAAACCCGATTTTGCTGCTGCCCACGGTGGCCATGTAGGCTTGCATGGCAAGGCGTCCTGTCAGGCCGTAACCGTAGGAATAGCGCAGATGCATGAAGGTCTTGTCGCCCTCTACCGGCACGGCTTCCAGGTCGATGCGGTAGTTGTGGGTGCCCAGCGGTCCCTTGGCGGCATTGAGCCGCACCGCCATGTAGTCGGCTTGGGCCGAAGCCGGCGTGAAGCTGAAGGTCAGGGCGTGCGCATCCTTGAGCGCCTGCGGCGTCTTTTTGCCGACGCTGACCGATATGGTGGACGGGCGGCTGTCCTTGTCGGCGCTGCAGTGTTTGGTGTTCAGGTGAAGGATCAGCACCTCGCACCAGTTGTCCGGGTCCTTGAATGCGGCAAGCACCGTGGCGTAGGGGTAATTGATGACGGCATAAGCGCTGCCGCTGACGGCCTGGTCGGATTCGGTCGAATCCATCACCAGCGGGCGCCCGAACTGGCTGCGCGCCAGCTGAGGCGCCAGGGTGCTGTATCTGGCCTGCAAGGCGCCGGCGCCGGACCCGGCGGCAGCCGGGCCTGGGGCCTGAGCGTACGCCGTGCCAGCCGCCAGCAGCCCCAGCAAACAGGCCGACGCGGTCCACCGGCCCAGCTTCAAATGTTCTTGATGAGTCATCGGGACAGTTTGCCCGACCTCAGGACGGTTCGGCGCTGCTTGCTCCGCCGTCCTACACACATGGGCGAAAACGCGATGGGCCCAGCCGGGCAGGTGAGGTTTCCACGTGAAGACGGCGGTGGCGCGAAGGTCTGGAAAGGACTTTAGAAAGCCGTTTATTGAACGGGTCAGCAGGAACCAGCGCCTATCTTTGCGCAAATGTTATTTAACATAATATACATCGTAGAATGTAAAATCAAGCCCGGAAATCAAAAGCAGCAACGCTGACGCGGCCCCAAAACCCGCGCCAGTAAAGGCTCTACCACTTGCCGGTAGCCTGTTTGGCCCGGATGGCCGCAGCCAGCAGATCGACAGCTTCGGTGCGGTTGCCGCGGCGCGCAAAGTCGATGGCGGTCAGGCCCTGCTGATTTTTGAGCAAGGGGTCGGCGCCGGCGTCGAGCAGCAGTTTGACGGCCTGCGGCGTGCCGTACATCGCAGCCATCATGAGCGGCGTTGATCCGTTGGGCGACTCGGCGTCGATGTAGGCGTGGTTGTCCAGCAGCAGGCTCAGGATGGCCAGATGGCCGCCGGTGGCCGCGTAA
>CAMLDT010000021.1 GCA_946479075.1 uncultured Polaromonas sp. | reverse complement strand
GCTGCAGGATGGCGGCCAGGCGCTCCAGGCCCATGCCGGTGTCCACGCAGGGCGCAGGCAGCTTGCTGACGCTGCCGTCCGCGGCCATGTCGAACTGCATGAACACGTTGTTCCAGATCTCGATGAAGCGGTCACCGTCTTCATCGGGGCTGCCGGGCGGGCCGCCGGGAATGTGCGCGCCGTGGTCGTAAAAAATCTCGCTGCAGGGGCCGCAGGGGCCGGTGTCAGCCATCATCCAGAAGTTGTCGGACTTGTAGCGCCCGCCCTTGTTGTCGCCGATGCGGATCACACGCTCCGGCGGCAGGCCGATTTCTTTGGTCCAGATATCGTAGGCCTCGTCGTCTTCTTCGTACACCGTCGCCAGCAGGCGCTCGGGTGGCAGCTTGTAAACCTCGGTCAGCAACTCCCACGCCCACTTGAGCGACTCACGCTTGAAGTAATCACCAAAGCTCCAGTTGCCCAGCATCTCGAAAAAGGTGTGGTGGCGCGCGGTGTAACCGACGTTTTCCAGGTCGTTGTGCTTGCCGCCGGCACGCAGGCAGGCCTGCACTGAGGCGGCGCGCACATAGGGGCGTTTGTCGGAGCCGAGGAACACATCCTTGAACTGCACCATGCCCGAATTGGTGAACATCAGGGTCGGGTCGTTGCCCGGTACCAGGGAGCTCGAAGCCACCACGGTGTGGCCCTTGGACGCGAAGAAGTCCAGAAAGCTCTTGCGGATGTCAGCGACGGTGAAAGTGGGAGTGCTCATGTTTTGAAAATGGGTGGGTGATGCCGGCGACACAAGGGCCGGCGGCCGCTGCGGCCGGTCACACCTGAATGCGTGATTTGCCAGAACCCCTGATTATAAGTTTCGGCGCTGCGGCAGCCACAGGGGCGACAGCGGCCACCCGGGGGCCCAAAGGCCCATGCTGCGCAAAATGGATCACAATGCACCATCCTCGTTTACGGAGACATTCATGAACCGACGCCTTTTCATCCATGCTGGCGCCGCCACCGCGGCCGCTACCTTTTTGATAGCTGCTCACGCCCAGGGGACGGGGGCTACAGGCCAAAAACGTCACCAAATGGTGGTCCAGATGAGCGACAACGACCCGGCCAAATGGAACCTGGCCCTGAACAACGTCAGGAACCTTCAGGAAGACGTGGGCGCTGCCAACGTGGACATTGCCATCGTGGCTTACGGTCCCGGCATCAACATGCTCAAGCTGGAGTCGCCGACCGGAGCGCGCATCGCCGACGCCATGAAAGCCAATGTTCGCGTGGTCGCTTGCGAAAACACCATGCGCGGCCAGAAGCTGACCAAAGACGACATGCTGCCCGGCATCGCCTATGTGCCTGCCGGCGTGACAGAAATCATGAAAAAGCAGCAGGACGGCTGGGCGTATCTGCGGCCCTGAGCATCTTTGATGGCGAACCACCCCGGCGGTGGTTCTACAATCAAGGCCATGCGGGTGTAGTTCAATGGTAGAACGGCAGCTTCCCAAGCTTCATACGAGGGTTCGATTCCCTTCACCCGCTCCAGATCCAATTTGCGATGAAGCAATAAAAACCGGGCACATGGCCCGGTTTTTTTACATGCGCCTGGCTTACAGCTGGCGGCAGAGTGTCACTGGAACCGCATTGTTGGTGGCATCTTCAGCGTACTGTGTGGTCACTGCAGGCACGCCGACTGCGGGGTTGCCTGGCAAAGCGATGCGGTTTGCGCGGATGGTGCCGGTCGATGGATTGCCGTCGTCAAACTGGCGATCCAGCGCACCCGCATACTTGCCGTTAAGACCGTTCATGCAGACCACGTTGCGGCCGACAAAACCAAACGCGCCGCTGGACACCGCAATAGAGCCGTCACCTGCGTGCTTGGGGCGGGGAATCGCGCTGGGAATGCCTGCGGCGGGGTTGCCGCCGATAAAACCGGAATACATCAGCGAAACCACAGCCATGGTGGCTTCGTTGGCGCCAACGGTAAACGTCGTGGCTGCCGTGCCGATCAAACCATCGTTACCGCCGGCCGCGAAAGCAGTCGCACCCCATCCGTTGGCAGTGTTGGTTGTAGCGGTAGCGGAATCACCAGGCAAACCCTGATACCTGTCCTTGAAGCTGGCAACGGCTGCCGACACGGCATCCATGTCCTTGCCAATGCTTTTGATCTTGGAGTTTTCGATCAACTCCTGGCCCTTCAACACGCCCGCCAGCAGCAGGCCCACAATCACCAGCACGATTGCGATTTCCACCAGGGTGAAACCGCCTTGTTTTTTGAATGATTTCATTCACGACTCCAAATTAGACGGCACGAAATTGCGCCGGTAAGAAAATGTATCTTTTGTTTTAAGAATGTGGGAGTCAGGATTCTTTACAGGGGGATGGAAAGTGTCACCCGGATGCCCTCGCCCAAGTGTTCGGCAAACAGATCTCCCCCGGCCGCCTGGGCTTGCTTGCGCGCCTGATACATGCCCAGGCCCTTGTTGACCGACCCTGAACTCGCCCACGGTTCAAACAGCTTTTCCAGGGAAATTTCCATCGGCAATTGAGGGGTTTCGAACCAGACCAGGGTGTGGTCCGATGTGTGGGTGACCCCAATCCGGCAACTGGCCTTCAGCATGCGCTCCCGCGACAGGCTGGACACATTGCCGAGGACATTGTCCAGAACAACCGCCAGGGCGTGGCTATCCCAGTCGACCTGGGCCTTGCCTGCCAGGTCGACATCCACCTGGTGGAGTTCGGCCGCCTGGAGAATGTGTTCGGTCAGGTCCAGCGTCTCCGGTCTCGGCGCAGAATGCGCTTCTAGCGGCGCCGAGGCCGAGGCCTGCCAGGCCGGGTTCAGCAAAGCCTGGGTCATGCGTTCGGCCCGGTTGGTAGCCAGGGTGGCATTTTTGCGAAGACGTTTCGCCCGCGCCAGCAGTTCCTGGTCCGTTTGCGCTGACCCAAAATCCTCCGCCACCAGTTGCACCCATTGCGCCAGATTGCGCATGTCGTGCTGGAGAAACACGCCCACTTTGGCGCGCTGGCTGGCTGCGGCCACCAATGCGAGTTGCCTGGCGGCCAGCGCGCCCTGGATCATGGCAAACAGCACTTCGGCCGCCTGAACCGCAAACAGGTGCCGTTCGCCGCGCAAGCCCTTGAGGCCGATGCGGAACTCCAGGGAGATGTCGTCGTAATCGAAGCGCTGATGCAGTACCCGGTCGCTGATGCGCTCACCGTCGAATGAAAGAAGCGGAGCACCCTCGTGCAGGTTGACCGGAATCTTGGCGCCGAGTCGGGTAAACACCGGTGAGCCGTACCAGTTGCCGCGCCAGTCCAGGCTGCGCAGCCCCAGGTTGGCCAGCGTCCGCTGGTGTAGCACCAGGGTGCCGAGCAAATCGTCGTGCAGGGCCTCGCGCAAGGCCAGCAACCGGTCCATGCGGCGGCGATGCTGGCGGCTCAGGTAGCGCAGCCAGAACATGGTCAAACCGACACTGGCGCCCGCCACCACAAGCGCCACGGCGGCGTCGTACAGATCCGTCACGACGGCGCTCTTTCAATCCCGAACTTCTTCATGAAGTAATACAGGTGTTCCCGGGTTACTCCCAGCTTGCGCGCGGCCTGGGCGACGTTGAA
Organism: uncultured Polaromonas sp.; assembly: GCA_946479075.1. The sequence goes on along the minus strand of CAMLDT010000021.1, from coordinate 22,916 downwards.
CTGGCACTCCCCCAGCACGGACCGCACGAGGCGCTCCTGCGCCGCCTCGCCGAACTCGCGCACGCCCTCGGAAATCGGCGCGGTCAGGGTCATGCGGGCCTGGCCATCGCTGCTGAGCTGCCGTTCCGCCTGCAGGAACAGCACGGCACGGTCCAGCGCCTCGCGCAGGCGCTGCGTGCTGGCAGGCTTGTTCAGGAAATCGAAGGCCCCCATGCCGATGGCCTTGAGCGCAATAGAGGGTTCGTCCTGGCCGGTGAGCACGATGGCCTTGAGCGCAGGCCGCTCCAGAATGAGCAGGCGTAGCAGCTCCAGGCCGGCAGTCGGCTCGTTCGGATGCGGCGGCAAGCCGAGATCCAGCAGGGCCAGGTCAAACGAGGCCTGGGCCCTTCGTGACAGCGCCAGCGCCTCCTCCGGGCTGCTTGCGGCCGCCACGTCATAGCCCATGTCTTCCAGCGAGCCAGACCACCAGTCCCGAAGAGAGGCATCGTCTTCGACGAACAGCAGGGTTTGCTGAGTCTGCATCGTTGCTAAAACGCGCCCGCTTTACTCATGCGGGCAATCAATATAGGGCTGGTCAGGGTGACGACAAGATCATCAAATTCCCCTCCGATGGCGGTTGAGGCAGACGGCGCCCGGCGAATGAAGGTGGTGCCCGCCGCTCCGCCGGTGCCTCCAGTGTTGTTGCTAATCTCATCCAGATTGCCCGGGCCTCCGCCATTGGCAATCACACCACCGGTCTCGGTGGTTCCGAAATTGGCGTTCCCGTGCGAAAAAATGACCACGGGAACGGACGGCGGTTCTGTGACGAGGACACCAGCCGTCCTAGTCCTGATGATTTTTGTGGCCGTTGGCGGAGTCACCGTGATATCAGTGCTCACAAATCCAGGAGTGACGCTATACCGAATCAGCTTGGCCCAGGCATCCCGCTTGGGAACGCCCAATGTGGCCCATGGGACATAGCCGGTGCAGATAACCTCAGTCGGGCATGAAGTCAGGGCGACGCCATTTGTTGCCGAGGTTGCAGGACCGGGCAGGCGCTTGTTGATGATGGCATACCCAATCAGGGCTTCCTTGACCTCTTCGAGTGCCTGTTGCGTATCGCTGATTCGCTTGTTTTCAAGCTGCGACCCCATGGCGGACATGAGGCCGCCAAGCGCCAACCCCACGACAACAAGCACCAGGGCAACTTCTATCAGGCTGAACCCACGTTGTAGTTCTTTGGCGGTTGTTCTTAGGGGGGAACGCGGATGAATCATTCTTCTACTCCTTGGTAAAGCCACGCTCAACTATTGCTTTCGGCGGGATGATCCGGATGGCCCCGGGAGGCAATAAATCGACCGCCTGCCCGGTCGGCACATCGATCACCTGCCCGGGTCGTGCTTTGCTCCGGACGTCCCCGTTCCCCGGCTGCAACACTCCCGATTGCCCGGCCAGGGTCCTCAAGGCGTTGGGCGCATTGCGCCCGTACAGCGGCTGCTCGTTGATCCACACCGTGCTGCGCTTGTCCGAGCGGATCACAAAGCCGCTCACCGCGAGACTGGTGGGCAAGCCTGGCAGGGGCTCCTGGTCCTGCCCGTCCGCCACCGGCTGGCCGGCACCCTCGATACCTTCGGGCGCATTGCGGGCCAATTCGAGGCGACGGCGTTGCGCGGGAGAAAGAATCAGGGTTCCCACATCCACGGCTGGGGCCGGCCCCTCGGGCCTCAACAGCGCAGCGGTAGGCACCTGGCCCAGGGCTTGTCCCGCACCCATAGCGGCCAGGACGATCAGCACGCAATGAATGAGCGTGGTCTGCTGTCTGCCAATGATCAGGAAAAACTTCATCCGGACTCCACTCAGGGCGCCTTGGGTGGCGTGGTCTCGGGAAAGACATACAGCCACGACAGGCTGCACTGGACATCGACAGCAGCGGTCGACGTGCCCACGCCAGCAATGATCTTTTTCTCGTAAACGCAACTGTCAGGCATGAAAAAACCGGCCCCGCCGCCCTGCAGGCGGCCCAGCAGCCGCAGCCATTCTTCCTCGTGAACGGTGCTGGCGCTGAGTTTCATCGGCACCCTGACCAGTTGGGCCACCACTTCGCCGCTCTTGTCATCACTCAATGCCTTGATGTTTTCCTGCACGCCCAGTTCCCACACCAGGGGACGCTTGCCGAAATCGCTCGCGGAGGTCTCCAGCACTTCCAGCATCGCCAAGCGATCAGGCGCCTGGGCAAAGCGTGATCGCTTGAGCTTGTCGAACATCTGCAGGTTTTCCTCAAGCCGGGCCCTGTCTGACTGGGTGTTCTCCAGCGACTGGTTGGCCGCAGTCAATGCCGCCTGGGCCTTGGCCTGCTCGATGACAATGTTTTGCGCCAGCCAATGAGCACCGCCGGCCATTGCAAGAGCAGTCATACACATCAGGGCCCCCAGCATGAGCGGCTTTGCCGCCATCCGCCAGATGCTGCGCGCTGACTGGGCGTCACTCATGCCGCGGCCTTTTGCAGGCACAACTCAAGCGCCCGCGGGCCGACCTGGCCCAGCGTGCCGGTCTGAACCTGCACCGGGTCCAGCGTGACCGTTGACTTGAGCAGAAATGCCACCCAACCGCGGGCATTCAGGCTGGACAGCAGGCTGTCCTGCAAGGCCAGGGCCTGGCGCTGGGTCAGCGACTGGGACAGCTCGGCGCTGATATTCAAGCGCGCCAGGGCCGGCTTGACGGGTTCTGCGGGTGCTGCCGCCTCAACAGGCACCGATGCAGCCACCACCGGGCATGCGAACGGCGCGGCGGGCGCCGCAGGCGCGCCTGCAGACTGAGCCTCCAGCCGCGGCAATTCCCAGCTGATTTTTTGCACTTCCACGCCAGAGGCATTTTTGAGCGCAGCGGCCAAATGTTGCAAACCCGCCAACTGCTCGGGTTGTGCGGCAATGGTCTGCCGCCAGGCTTGCACCGTTGCCACGGCCAGCCCGGCCTGGGTCAGATCGCCCTTGGCGCGCAACACCTCCTGATTGGCCTGTTCGTTGATGGTCGCAGCCCGCTCCAGCTGTTCTTGCGCCAGGTTGCGCTTGCCCCATGACAGCCACATCAGGTCGACCGACCAGAGCACAGACACCACCAGCGCCGTGACACCCGTGATTTTCGCCATGCGGGCAAGCTGTGCTGCCCGCCACTGGGTGCGCGATTCATCGGGCAAAAACTGCAGTTGCGCGGGTGCGGATTTGAGCCGGGGCAGGAGGTAGGCATAAGCATCGCTCACCGGTGCTATGAATTGCAGGTCCAGTGCCGGATCGCTGGCCACCGCCTCCAGCGCCTGCTCGTCCTCCGCCGGCAACCACATCTGGGTAGCCACCGGCTGCTCGGCACTGCTGATCCACTCCTGTGAGATCAGGTACTGGATGGTCCGCCGTGCCTCGGCCAGCACAAAATCGGCCGACAAGCTGCCCTCCCCCACGCTGAGCGCCAGCCGGGAGAACAGAGGCGTTCTGCCACGCACCAGCACCTGCCGCAAGCCGGCCTGCGTGGCCACCAGCGCAAGCACTGGTCGCGCAACGATGGGGTGCGGCTTGCTGCCCGCATCGGAAGCCTTGGCGGCGGGCACACGACGTGGGGCTTTGTGGTTGACCGACAGCGCGATCAGCGCCGACAAAGGCCACAGCCCCTTAACGTGAATGTGATGAGCCGTTAACGCCTGTAGCCATTGGCCAATGCGCTCGCTTTGCCCCATGCCGATCAGGCTCACGCGGGTGGGTGGCCGCCAGGAGCCAGAAGGCTCCAACACCGCACCGCGGTAAGGGTTGTCTCGAAGCTGTTGCGTCAGTCGCCGTTGCAGCAATTGCTGCCGGGTCGCAGCCATCCAGATCGGCGGCAACACGTTGCGTATATACGCTTCGTCCATGATGTCGCTGACCAGCGAACACTCGGCGCTTGTCGGTAGATGGCTGGCCACCCATGCCGCAGGGTCGTCATGCACGTGCGCTATCGCGACCGGCTCTGCTCCGGCGCGATCTAGTCGATACAGATGCACCGATTGCTGCGCGATGACAAGAGCGAAAGCGGTCATGGCTAAAACTTGACCTTGGAGATCAGGTCGTAAATCGGGAGCATGATCGAGGTCATAATCCATATGATCATGCTGCCCAGGAAAAGGGTCAGCACGGGTTGGATCATTCCTTGCAGCTTTTCGATCGCGTCGTTGACTTCACGCGTGTAGAAATAGCTCACGTTGTCCAGGGCTTTGTCCAGCCCACCGGTGGTCTCGCCGACACGTATCATGCGCACGACCAGGGCCGGAAATAGCGTGGTCATGGCAAACGCATCTGAGACTTTTTGGCCCTGGGAAATACTTCTGGCGGCGCTGTTGATGGCCTTGCGAAAAGCCGCATTGGTCGAGAGACTCTCGCAAAATCCCATGGCGTCCAGCACCGAGACGCCGCTGCGGTACATCAACCCAAAAGACTTGGCAAACCGCGCCATGATGATTTTTTTCAGGATGGGGCCGAACAGCGGAAGTCGGAGCTTCAGGCCATCGATCCAGAGCCTTGCGTCGGGCGATACGCGAACAGCCGTGATCCACATGACTGCCACCAGCGCCACCGCAACAGGGATCGTGTACCAATAATTTTGCAGAAACCCTGAAAACGCGACCAGCGCGCGCGTCTGGATGGGAATGGTTCCGCCCAGGTTCTTGATGAAGGGGATCATCTTCGGAACCAGATAGACCATGAGGAACCCGACAGCGGAAAGAATAAAAACTCCGGCGAATAGCGGATAGCGCAGTAACGCTTTTGTCTGCTCGGCGATTTCGTCGGACCATTTGAGGCTTTCAACCAATTCAGCCAGCACTTCTGGCAGCTTGCCGGTGGCCTCGCCGGTGCGAATCAAACTGACGTTCACCTTGTCGATACCTGCCGGCGACTGTTCCAGCGCGTCGGACAGGCTGGCACCGCCTTCGATGCGGTCCACCAAGTCCGAGATGAAGCGCCGCACGCTGGTCGTATCGGCAGAATCCCGCAAATCAAGCAGCGACTCGAACAAGGGCACGCCGGCCTGACTGAGCGTCTGCATGTGAATGAAGATGTTGATCAGTTCCTTGCTGTCGAGCTTTTTGCGCGCGAACATCGACGCAGCACGGACGGGCTTGGCCTGCAGCAGTTCCAGTTGCATGCGACCGAGCCTCGCCTCCAGGTCGGACTCGCTGGTCGCCGACTGCCGGCCGGAAATGGTTCGACCTTCAGCGGTGACAGCCCGGTAGCTGAATTCGAGCATCAGGTGCCCACACGCGTCAGGTCAACCACGCGCGCCACTTCCTCAAGTGAAGTGGTACCCGCCTTGACACGGGCCAAACCGTCCTCGGCCATGGTGGTAAAGCCATTGCTGCGCGCGTAAGCCGCAATTTCAGGTGTGCGGGCATTGCGCGAGAGCAGGTCGTCCAGTCCCATGTCGAAACGCAACAGTTCCATGATGCTGGTGCGGCCTTTGTAGCCCTGCCCCTTGCACTGCGGGCATCCAACCGCCCGGTAAAGCGTCAGCGGCAATTTGACCGGGGCGTCCAGCAGGGTTTTTTCAACTTCACCGGCTTCGTAGGCTTCCTTGCATGCCGGACACAGTAATCGCACCAGGCGCTGGGCCACGATGCCGATCAGGTTGCCGGTCATCACACTGGCGGGAATGCCCAGATCGAGCAAACGGGCGATGGCCAATACTGCCGAGTTGGCATGCAGGGTGGAGAACACCTGGTGGCCGGTCATGGCGGCGCGAAAAGCCATCTCGGCCGTCTCATGGTCGCGGATTTCGCCGACCAGGATGATGTCCGGATCCTGCCGCATCATGGAGCGGATGCCGTTCGCAAAATCCATCTTGGGGTTGTCCGCAGCGGAGGCCTGCCGGATACGCGCCATCGGATATTCCACCGGGTCTTCCAGCGTCATGATGTTGACGCTTTCGGTGTTCATCTCGTTGAGGATGGAGTACAGCGTGGTGGTCTTGCCGCTGCCGGTTGGCCCGGTCACCAGGATGATGCCGTAGGGCCGCGCCAGCATCATGCGCAGCGTGTTCATGCGCGCTTCTGGCAAACCCATCTTGTCCATGGGAACAATCGATTTGCGCCGGTCGAGCACGCGCAACACAAAATTCTCGCCGTGGATGGTCGGTTGCGCCGCCGCCCGGAAATCGACATCGTGGCCGCGGATCACCATGGAAATGCGGCCGTCCTGCGGCGCGCGTGTTTCGGCGATGTCCATGCCCGACAACACCTTGAGCCGGACCGACAGCGCCGGCCAATACTGCTTGTGCAGCACGCGCACCTGGCGCAGCACGCCGTCGATGCGGTAGCGGATGCGCAAAAAACCTTCTTCCGGCTCAAAGTGAAGGTCCGACGCGCCTTCATGAACGGCATCGGCCAGCAGCGCATCGATCAGCCTGACGATGGGATGCGCAAAAGCCTCGATACCCCGCATCGACAGGGCATCGTCATCCATCTTGCCGGTGCGCAGGCCCTTGAGGATATCGTCGATTGACAGTGCGTAACCGTAGAAGCGGTCAATCGCTGCCTTGATGTCGGCCTTGGAGGCCAACCGCCAGGCCAGCGCAATATCCACTGGCACCACCGACCGGCATTGGTCCATGGCCACGACATCGTTGGTGTCGGTGATGGCCACCGTCAGCTTGCGGCTGTCGGCATCGAAGCCGACCGGAAACACGTCGTAACTCTGCGCCAGTGTTTTAGGGATCAGCTTGATGGCCGCATCGTCGGGCACCATGTCGCTGAGCTTGATCGCCTCGGTGGCGCTGGCCGCGGCCATGATGGCCGTCAGGTCGTCGATGGACAACATGCCCAGGCTGACCAGGATGTCGCCAAAGGAGCCGCCACGCTTCTCGCGTTCTGTCCAGGCAATTTCAGCCTGGTCCTGCGTGATCAGCCCGCTGCGTTCAAGTTCGAGATAGAACGTCGTAGGGTTGTAGATGTCCAGCTTGGTGCTCACTTGCCAGCCCTCAGCGCAGCCAGGCGCGTGCGCGCGTTGGCTTCGTCAAACCCCGCAGCCTTTCCCTGCGCCAGCCCAAGGGCGGTTTCGTAATACTGGGCGGCGAGGCTGGACTTGCGCATGTGATCCAGCGTGACCGCCAGGTTGTAGGCGAACTGCGGCTCCTTGGGCGCCAGCGCATGCGCCTTGAAAAACAGCGGCTGCGCTTCCGACCAGCGCTGTTCGCCGGACAACACCAGCGCCAGCGCGTGGTTGAGGTCGGCTTCCTGCGGCGAACGCGCGAGCAGTTCGCGCAGACGCGACTCCTGTTGCGGCTCGCCGGCGGCGCGGCTCAGGCTGCTCACACCCGCCAGGGCTGTGGCGTTCTGAGGCTCCAGTCGCAACACCCGCCGGTAAGCATCCATCGCTGGTTCAAGCTGGTTGTTCGCGTGGGCGATCACGGCCAGACCCAGCCATGCATCGCGCTGGGTGGCATCGGCCTTGAGGACTTCCCGGTACAGGCGTGCCGCCTCGACGGTATTGCCTGCCTGGTAAGCCGCGTAAGCGGATTCCATCAGCGAGGCGGGCCGGTTGGCAGTGGTCGAAGGTGTCACTGGCGCGGCGAGGCCCGCCGACACGGGGCCGGAAATACGCGCAGACCCGCCGCGTACTGCGGGATTACGGGCCGGCGCGGCAGCAGTGCGCGTGGAAGCAGGTGCCGCCTTCACGTTTGAAGCCCCTGCCTTTACGGTTGCAGGAACGGCGGGCTCGGCTGCTGCATCAAGGACAGGCACAGGCAGAGGCACAGGATCCTTTGCCATGGGTTGGGGATCGACGGGCGCCGGGGCGGCAGAAGCCAAAGCGGCCACGGTGGATTCGGCTTCTGCCGGCACCGGGCTGGCAGGCAACGCAGCGGGACGGGCTGGCGAATTGACAGCGACCAGGCTGCTGGATGAGGAACCCAACAGCGCATCGCCAAAAAACACCAGCGCCAATAAAGGCAAGGCCACCAGCATGGCCACGGCGACCAGCACCAGCTGGCGACGGCGCGCCCGGGGATCTCGCGTGCCGCTTTTCTTCCGGCCGGCCATCGCGCTTGCGGCAGACAGCGCCTGACGCGGGGTCGTGACAGGAACCGGGCTGGGCGAAGCCGGTCCGGTTTTTTGGGCCGCCGGTTTCTGCTGCGCGCCTTCAACGGGCCGGGCATAGGCGCGGTGCTCGGGCACGGGCTCGGCCATCCTGCGCGTGACCGCCTTGATCGGCACGGGACCACTTGCCCGCGCATCCTCCGGTGCCGTCCGCCTGGACGGCGCCGGATGTGCCGTCAGCGCACCCCAATTCGAATTGGAATCTTCCCACGCGGGCCGGTCATACCGACCATAGGGGTGAGACGCTTTGCGCGGAGCCAGGGAGGCCGGTATCACAGCCTCCGTCACGGGCACGGGCAGCTCTTCCGACGGCAATTCGAAGTCGAGGAAGCTCACATCGGCAGCCTCTGCACCCCCGAAACCGGAGGGGGTGTTCGCAGCAACCGGCTCCTGCCCTGCAGGTACGGCCATGGACGCGGTTGCCGGCGTGGATAGCGGTTCTGGTTCTGGTTCCGGCCCCCGGTCGAGTTCGAGTGCCAGCTCGGGCATGCGCAATGGCTCTTCCAGGGCAAGCTCCGGCGGCGCCACGGGCTCTTTCGCCAAGGCGGGCTCCGGCGTGGCATCAGGCGCTTCGGCCTCCGCAAGTTTGCGTTTTTTGGAATCCTGCTCTGCCCGCCGCAGTGCATCAAGCAACAGGCTCATTGCCGCCGCCCCGCAGGAACTGGTGTGCCGATAGAGAGCTGGCTGCGGATAAAGGAGGCATCCCCGTCGATACTTGAATCCCGCAAAATTGTTGGCCGCAGGAAAATCACCAGTTCGCTTTTGTTCGACTGGTTGCTGCGCAGTTTGAACAGTTCGCCGACCACAGGCACATCGCCCACACCCGGTATCTGGTCGGTGGCGTTGCTGCGGTCGTCCTGCATCAGCCCGCCCAGCACTGCCGTCTCGCCGTCCCGCACTTTCATGATGGACTCGAACTCGCGGGTCTGAATCTCGGGAATACGGTTGGTAATACCGGCAATCGCCAGCGCCGGGCTGGGGTCGTTCGCGTAGCTGGTGATCCGCGACACCGATGGCCGCAGATTCAGCGTGATCTCGTTGTCGTCACCGACCTGTGCCGTGACGTTCATCAGGAAGCCGACCGGCACGGTGTTGATGGTGGTGGTGTAAACCGCCGCCGTGGCCGGCACACCGAGCGATGCAGGTGTGCCCGGCGTGACTGAAATCGTGAAGTAAATCTTGTTGTCCACCACCTTGAGCAATGCAGACTGGTTGTTCATCACGCTGACCTTGGGACTCGAAAGCACCTTCGTTCTGCCGAAGGATTCGAGCAGGCGCACGGCGGCGCCGATATCGGTTTTGCTGCCGGTTCTCGATGCAAAAAATTGCCCAAGGTAAGGAGGATTCACGCCGGTTGACAAAGCCGTGCCACCGCCAGGCACCATTCCCACCCCGAGAGCCGTCCCGCCCGGCGCAACTGCGTTGCGAATCACCGCCCAGTTGATGCCCTGCTGGTAATCGTTGGTCAATGCCACCTCCACGATGGTGGCTTCAATCAGCACCTGCCGACGTGCATTGCCCACCACCTGGTCCAGAAACTCACGCACGCGCGCATGCTGCTTGCCAGTCGCCCGCACGCTGATCACGCCGGTTTCGGGGTTGGCAATCACCGATGCGGCCTCACGATAAAGCGGCTGTGGTGGTGCGGCAGGCGCGGCCGCCGCGCCTGTTCCCGTAAGCGTGCGTGCGGCTGCACCGGCTGCACCAATTGCCGAGGCGACAGCGGCTGCAGGTGTTGCCACAGCGGGTGCGGCCGGCGTTGCGGTGGCAACCGCGGGATCGATGACTTTGTCGGTTTCGCGCAGCAGATCGCGAATGTTCTCTGTCAGCGTGACCCAGAAGCGGTTGTTCGAAGTATTGCGAATGGACGTGGACGAGGAGTTGCCGGTGCCGGAAACCGAGCCCTGCCCGGTGGTGGCGACCTGCGATTCGGAGCCTGTGCTGCTCGACGAGTCACGCGAGATGTTTGGATAGTCCACCTTGTACAAGCGCAGAAATGGCGAGTCGGGCAACACGAACAGGTTCTTGCCTTCCAGCTCATAACGCATGTCGACCTGCCGGGCAACGCGGTCCAGCAGTTCGTGGATGGTCTGGTCCAGCGCGTTCAGCGTCACATTGCCCGTGATGCTGGGGTGGATGTCGAGATTGAGCTTGGCGTCACGAGCCAGTGCAAACAGCAGGGTCTGCGCGCTGACGTTGCTGACCACCACGCTGTAGGTTTCCTGCGGCACCACCGCGCGCGGTGCGGGCAGGCGCGGCGCCCCCGAGGACAGCTCCGGAATGCCACTGACCGCAGCCGTGGCCGGAGCGATGGGCGGGATCTGTCCGGGCTCTTGCGCGAGATGGCCCGGCAACAGCGGCGGTGGCGGCGTGGCGCATCCGGCCAGCAGGATGCTGAGCGCGCTGATGCGCCAGAAAGGACGGGAGATATTCAAGGGGCGGGTTCCTTCCGGATCGCATCCAGGCTGCGTACGACCGGTTTATAGCGTTTCAGGGTCGATGGGGCTGCTTCAATGAATTGAAGCGCGGCCGCCCGGCTGTCAAACTGTCCCACGTACATGGCATGAAATACCTGTCCGTTGTACAGGCGGTCGTGCACCAGCACAGGAACATCGGATCGATGCTCGCCGGACTTCGCCGACGCCTGGTCCAGCACCTGCTGGATTTCCTGGGCCATCAGCATGACTTCTGCCTGCCGTGGCGCTTTCTGGGAGAGGACTTGTGCCGTGAAGCCATGCGTGGAGGGCTGCTCAATAAACTGATTCGTGGCCTGCATGCGGACAGCCAGCGAATCCGAACGCAGCGCACCGCTTGAAGGAACTGCGGCGGTCCCGACCGGTGCGTTAGTGGCCGCCGGTTTTTCCGGGCGCACCGTGGCCAGGCTTGCCACCGGCGCGACCTGGTCGGGCGATACCGGGACCGCGACCGCCACAACAGGCGCAGGTGCAGGCACTGACACAGGTGCCAGCGGTGGCTGAACCTGCGCCGCGGTTTTGGGGGCCACAGCAACCGGCGCAGCCGCCGCTGCAAAACGCTCGTTGCGACCTGCAAAACCAGCGCCGAGCCCATACCCCAGCACCAGAAGGGTCAGGGCCCCGGCGCCCAAGGGAAACCACCGTTTCCAACGCGCCGTCCCCGGCTTGAAGCGGCTGCCTGCGCCCTGGCGCCGCGGGCCTGTTTTGGGCAGGCTGTCGCCGACAGCGCGGCTCACCTGCTCCGCCCCCACCTGGGCCACACCTTCGGCATAAGCTGCCAATAGCGACTTGTCGGCCAGCATGTTGAGTCGCCGGGTGCGGCCGCCGGAAGCCTGCACCAGCAGCTTCAGCGCCTCACTGTCGAACAACTCGCCCCCCTGCCAGCCCGCCTTGTGCAGGCGAAACCGCAGGTAGGCCGAAGCCTCGTCCGCATTGAGCGGCTGCAGTTCAAAACGGTGGCTGATGCGGTCCTTGACCTGGCGAAGCTGCGGCGCATCCAGCAATTCATCCAGCTCGGGCTGGCCGAACAGCACAATTTTCAGCAGCTTGTTCTGGGTGGTCTCCAGGTTGGAGAGCAGCCGGATCTCCTCCAGCGTGGTCGCGGGCATGCTGTGGGCCTCGTCAATCACCACCACCACGCGCCGGCCTTGCGAGTAGCGCTCGATGAGCACCGCCTCCAGCGCTGCCAGCATCTGCGCACGGTTGCCCTGCGGCGGCTCGGCCATCAGGTCGTGCGCGATGGCGCCCAGAATTTCATCCCGGTCGAAGACCGGATTGGCCAGGTAAACGGTGTCGCAGGGCAAGGGGCGCAGCCGCTCCAGCAACATGCGGCTCAGCATGGTCTTGCCCATGCCGATTTCACCGACCACGCTGACGATGCCCTCGTCATGCATGGCCGCGACGATCAAACCTTCCAGAATGTCGCCACGCTGACCTCCGGTGAAAAAGAACTCCGTGTCGGGCGTGATGCGGAAAGGGTCCGCTGAAAGATTGAAATGATCGAGGTAAAGAACGCTCATGGCAGTGCTACTTTTGATTTATGCAGCGGCATGGCGATTATGTAATTGAAACAAGAAGTTACGGCAACTTGTTGTCATTAAACACGTTTTTTCCTGGCAACAAGTCACAAATTTGGATGTTTGAACGAATTTGCGACGTTCCGCCCCCGGCCGGGCGCCACTGGTTGTCAGCGCGCCACGATCAGGGCCACGCCGGCCAACGTCAGGAGGGCACCCAGCAAGGTCATGCGGGTGATTTTTTCGGTGTTCCTGAAAACCAGGTAGCTCATCGGGAAGACCAGAACCGGTGTGCAAAGCGTGATCAGGGCGGCCACGGAAACCGGAATGTACTTGAGCGAAAGAATCAGGCAGGCCTGCGCCGAAATGGTCAACACGCCGCTGACGGCAAACAGCACAAGCCCGCGACGGTCAGCGGCTCTGAGCCTGCTCACCAGCCGGCTTTTGTCCTTGCTGAATCCCGCGTGCAGCACCAGGCCTGCACTGGCACCGATCAGCGCCCCCAGCAGCGCTTCGTCCCAGCTTCGGATGGCCGCACCCCGGAAGATGTTGCCGAGCGAATAAGCGATGGAACTTCCCACGCCCAGCACCAGCGCCGACTGAAGCAGCCGGCGCAGTCCCCCCATGTTCAAGGTCAAGGCGTGGCTGGCCTGGGCGTTGGGGGCCGCGCCCGGCCTGGCCCCCGAAGCGGAGGTGGCGCCGGGCACCACCAGCAACAGGCCCCCAAGCGCCAGCGCCATGCCTGCGAGTTCCAGCGGCTGCAGGGCTTCGCTGAGAAAAGCCCAGGCAAACACGGCCGTGAACAGGGGGCTGGTGATCTGGAAGATGCTGGCCCGGGATGGACCGAAACGGACCACCGATTCAAGAAAAAACCAGCGTCCGAGGTAAGTGGAAAATGCACCCGCCAGCAGAAACAGCAAAAAACCTTGCGTCTGCCACTGCACCCCAGCATCGCGCCAGGCCAGCTGGATCAGGAACAACAGCGCTGCAAACAGCACGTTGACCGAGACCGACACCAGAAACCCCAGATCCAGATTCAGCCGCGCCGCCGCGGCTTTGGTGAGGATGATGTTGACGGAAAAAAGCGCCAGGGCCGCTGCCGCAAACAGCTCACCCTGCAGCGAGGCTGTCAGCACGGCTCAAGCCCGCCGGCGGCAATTTGCCGGGCAGGCTGCTGCAAAAAGAGCTTTCAGTGCAGCTTGCAACCGGTTTTGGCCTGCAGGGCCTCCATCGTCACGCCTGGAGCCAGTTCGACCACTTTCAGGCCTTCGGGCGTCACGTCCATCACGGCCAGATCGGTGATGATGCGGTCCACCACGGCCAGGCCGGTCAGTGGCAAGGTGCAGTTTTCGAGAATTTTCAGGTCTTCGGTGCCATCCTTTTTCTTCGCGACATGTTCCATCAGGACAATCACGCGCTTGACGCCGGCCACCAGGTCCATGGCCCCGCCCATGCCTTTGACCATCTTGCCGGGGATCATCCAGTTGGCCAGATCGCCCTTTTCGCTGACCTGCATGGCGCCCAGGATGCTCAGGTTGATCTTGCCGCCGCGAATCATCGCGAAGCTGTCGTGGCTGCCGAAAATCGACGAGCCCTTGATGGTGGTGACGGTTTGCTTGCCGGCATTGATCAGGTCGGCATCGACCTCGTCTTCGGTCGGGAAGGCACCAATGCCCAGCATGCCGTTTTCCGACTGCAGCCAGACTTCCTTGTCACCCGGCACAAAATTGGCCACCAGCGTCGGAATGCCGATGCCGAGGTTCACGTAAAAGCCGTCTTCGAGTTCCTGGGCGGCACGCGCCGCCATTTGGTCTTGGGTCCAAGGCATCTCAGGCCCCTTTCTTTTCGGTGAGAGTGCGTTTTTCAATGCGCTTTTCAGGATTGGCATTGAGCACGATGCGATGCACGTAGACGCCCGGAAGGTGGATGTCGTCAGGCGCCAGTTCGCCAACTTCGACGATTTTTTCCACCTCGACGATGCAGATTTTCCCGGCCATGGCGGCGGCGGGGTTGAAGTTGCGGGCCGTGAGGTTGAAACGCAGATTGCCGGACTTGTCGGCCACGGCCGCCTTGACCAGCGCAACGTCAGGCACCAGGGACCGTTCCATCACATAGGTTTCGCCGTCAAACTCGCGCAATTCCTTGCCTTCGGCCACCTGGGTGCCGACACCGGTTTTGGTGAAAAAGGCTGGAATGCCGGCGCCGCCGGCACGCAGCTTTTCCGCCAGCGTGCCCTGCGGCGTGAATTCCAGCGCGAGTTCACCGGCCAGGTACTGGCGCTCGAACTCCTTGTTCTCGCCCACATAGCTGGAAATCATTTTGCTGATCTGGCGCGTCTCCAGCAGCTTGCCCAGGCCGAAGCCGTCCACGCCAGCGTTGTTCGAGATGACGGTCAGGTCTTTGGTGCCGCTGTCACGCAAGGCCTGGATCAGCGCCTCGGGAATGCCGCACAAGCCGAAACCGCCGACGGCCATCAGCTGGCCATCCTTGACGACGCCCTTCAAGGCCTCGGCAGCGGAAGGAAAAATTTTATTCACGCCAATCTCCTGGGTAACTTCAATACACACGTCAAAAACCGTACGATACTACTTATCAGCATACGTAGTTATCCCTAAAGTTTAACCCTCACTGCCGCCTGCCGAGCCCATGGATATCGATTACCGCCTGGCATTCAACATGGCCCCGGTCGGCCTGGTGCTGTCGCGCAACCGCGGCATCGTGGACTGCAACCAGCACCTGTGCGAGATGTTCGGCGCCGCGCGTGAACAGCTGATCGGGCAGTCGTTCCAGATTCTTTATCCCAGCGCTGACGAGTACGAGCGCATCGGCGCGCGCATGCTGCCCATTCTCAATGCCAAGGGCCACTACGCCGACGACCGCATCATGAAGCGTGTGGACGGACGCCACAAAGGCGAAACTTTCTGGTGCCACGTCACGGGCCGGGCTTTGAACCGGGCCGCACCGCACGAATCAGGCATCTGGACTTTTGAAGACCTGAGCTCCCGCCGGCCGGTCAAGGCCGAGCTGACGGCACGCGAGCGTGAAGTCGCTGCGCACCTCATGGACGGCCTGACGTCCAAGGAAATCGGCCGCGCCCTCGTCATCAGCCACCGCACCGTGGAAATTTACCGGGCCCGTCTGATGCGCAAGTACAAAGCCTCAACGACGGCCGATCTGGTTCACAAACTCATGGAAGGCTGAGGGCCGGCCCGGCCAACCAGCAAGCAAGAAAGCGGCGCCAGCAAGATTTCCGGGAGCGGAACACAATCGCCTGCTCATCCAACCCTCCCGAAAGTTTTTCATGCCGCTGACCCTTTACCAGGCCTCCGTGCCAGCCTTCGAACGTGGACTCAAGATCCTGTCCACCCTGCTCGACAAGGCCAAAGCCCACGCCGACACGCAAGGCATGGACCTGTCCACGCTGGTCAACGCGCGCCTCGCGGACAACATGTACACGCTGGCCGGCCAGGTGCAAAGCGCCAGCGACGCCGCCAAGGCCGGCACCGCGCGCCTGGCACAACTGGCGCCGCCGAGTTTCCCCGACACCGAAACCACCTTTGACGAGCTGCAGGCGCGCATTGCCAAAACGCTGGACTTCGTCGCCAGCGTGAGCGAAGCGCAGATCAACGCCAGCGAAGGCCGCAGCGTCACCATGAAAGCCGGCGGCCAGGAAATGCGCTTTGCCAGCGAGCCTTACCTGCTGGGCTTTGTGCTGCCAAACTTTTACTTCCATGTCACCACGGCTTACGACATCTTGCGCAACCAGGGCGTGCCGCTGGTCAAGATGGACTACCTGGGAAGTTTTGAAAGCCTGAAGGCCTGAAGGTCGCCTGAATTGCTCTGTTTTTGATAGCTGCTTGCGCCCGTCCAGTAAGGGCAAACGGCATAAAACACTTGAAACTCCGGGCCAGGGAGCCCATCACCGGGTTTATGGCTTTTTCGGGCCGTCCACCACCTCGGCAGCCGTCCTGAAGGCATCCACCGCCGTTGGCACGCCGCAGTACACCGCGGCGTGCAGCAACACCTCCTGCAGTTCAGCCGGCGTCGCGCCGTTGTTCAGCGCCCCGCGCAAATGGCCCTTGAGTTCATGCTGCTTGCCGAGCGCCGTCAGCATGGCCACCGTGATCAGACTGCGGGTTTTCAGGTCCAGCCCCGGGCGCTGCCACACATCGCCCCAGGCCTTGGCCGTGATGTGCTCCTGGATCGGCCGTGTGAAATCGGTGGCCTGGCCCAAAGCGTTGGCCACGAAGTCTTCGCCCATCACCCGTTTGCGTGTGGCAAGCCCCTTGTCAAAAGCCGAGTCCGAAGAAATAGTCATGAGACGCTCCACAAAAAACGTCAAGCATAGTGGAGGCCAGACAACACCGGCACCCGCCATGACCCCAACAAAAAAGCCCGCCCGGTTTTCGCCGGAACGGGCTCATGCGCATGCAGGCTCACAGGCAGACGTTCAGGCCAGGTCGTAACGGTCCAGGTTCATGACCTTGGTCCATGCCTTGATAAAGTCACGCACAAACACTTCGGACGAGTCGCTGCTGGCATACACCTCCGCCAGCGCCCTGAGCTGGGAGTTGGAACCGAACACCAGATCCGCGACAGTTCCCGTGAGCTTGAGCTCGTTGGTCTTGCGGTCACGCCCTTCCAGCACGAACTCGCTATCGGCGGACTTCTGCCACTTCGTGTTCATGTCGAGCAGCCTGACGAAGAAGTCGTTGGTGAGTTCATCGCGGCGTTCGGTGAACACACCGTGTTTGGCTGCACCCACGTTGGCGCCCAGGGAGCGCAGGCCACCGACAAGCACCGTCATCTCCGGCGCCGTCAGCGTGAGCAGATTCGCCTTGTCAACCAGCAGCTCCGCCACTGCGGCTTCATGGCCCTTGCGGACGTAGTTGCGAAACCCATCGGCCACAGGCTCCAACACCGCAAACGACTCGACATCGGTCTGCGCCTGCGAGGCGTCGGTGCGGCCCGGTGCAAACGGCACACTCACGTTGTGGCCAGCCTTCTTCGCCGCAGCTTCAACGGCGGCGCTACCGCCCAGCACGATGAGGTCGGCCAGCGACACTTTTTTGCCGCCCGATTGCGCCGCGTTGAACGCCTGCTGGATAGTTTCCAGCTGGCCCAGCACCCTGGCCAGCTCAGCCGGTTGATTGACTTCCCAGTCTTTCTGCGGGGCCAGGCGGATGCGCGCACCGTTGGCGCCGCCGCGCTTGTCGCTGCCGCGGAAGGTGGAGGCGGATGCCCAGGCCGTGGTCACCAGCTGGGAGATCGACAGGCCCGAGGCAAGGATTTTGGCTTTCAGTGCAGCCACGTCGGCATCATTGACCAGCGGGTGGTCCACAGCAGGAACCGGGTCCTGCCAGATCAGCGCCTCCTTGGGCACCAGGGGGCCGAGGTAGCGGCTGATGGGGCCCATGTCGCGGTGCGTCAGCTTGAACCAGGCGCGCGCAAAGGCGTCGGCAAACTCCTGCGGATTCGCCATGAAGCGTCGCGAGATCTTTTCATACGCCGGGTCCATGCGCATGGCCATGTCGGCCGTGGTCATCATGGGCGCGTGGCGCTTTGTCGGGTCGTGTGCATCGGGCACGGTGCCGTCGCCGGTGGCGCCCACGGGCTTCCACTGCTGGGCGCCGGCCGGGCTGTGCGTCAGTTCCCACTCGTAGCCGAACAGGTTTTCAAAGTAGCCGTTGTCCCACTGGGTTGGGTTCTTTGTCCATGCGCCTTCGATGCCGCTGGTGGTGGTGTGCACGCCGTGGCCGGTCTCGAAACTGTTGACCCAGCCCAGGCCCATGTGCTCAATATCCGCACCTTCGGGCGCGACGCCGAGATGTTTGGGGTCCACCGCGCCATGGGCCTTGCCGAAGGTGTGGCCGCCGGCAGTCAGGGCCACGGTTTCTTCGTCGTTCATGGCCATACGGGCGAAGGTCTCACGGATATCGCGGGCGGAGCCGAGCGGATCGGGCTTGCCGTTCGGGCCTTCGGGGTTCACATAGATCAGGCCCATCTGCACCGCAGCCAGCGGGTTGGCCAGTTCCCGGTCGCCGCTGTAGCGCTCGTCGCCCAGCCACTCGGTTTCGGAACCCCAGTTGATGTCTTCTTCAGGCTCCCACACGTCGGGGCGGCCGCCGCCGAAGCCGAAGGTCTTGAAGCCCATGGACTCCAGCGCCACGTTGCCGGTCAGGATGAACAGGTCGGCCCACGACAGCTTGCGGCCGTATTTGGCCTTGATGGGCCACAGCAGGCGCCGCGCCTTGTCGAGGTTGCCGTTGTCCGGCCAGCTGTTCAGTGGAGCAAAGCGCTGCTCGCCGCTGCCGCTGCCCCCGCGCCCGTCAAAGGTGCGGTAAGTCCCTGCGGCGTGCCAGGCCATGCGGATGAAGAAAGGGCCATAGTGGCCGTAGTCGGCGGGCCACCAGGACTGCGAATCCGTCATCAGGGCGTGCAGGTCCTGGATCACGGCGTCGAGGTCCAGGGTCTTGAATTCTTCGGCGTATTTGAATTCAGAGCTCATCGGGTTGGAGAGCGCCGATTGCTGGTGCAAGACTTTCAGGTTCAGCTGCTCGGGCCACCAGGCGGAATTGGTCGTCGCCCGGGGCTTGGGCCTGGAAGCGCCCCCCGAAAATGGGCACTGGGCTTCGCTTTGCATTTGTTTTTCCGGCATGAGGCTTCCTTTTGGTTAATCAATGATCTGCGGACCGTGGTGGCGGCCCAGGGGCAATCGCTGCTCATGAGGCGGCTCGGTGATCTGTTGATCTGCCGGCTTGCTTGCAGTGCGGGTTGACCTGCAGGCCAGTCTATGGCTCACAGCAAAATGCTCAAAGTCAATTAAAAATATTTAACTGATAGGTTTTTTCAATATGTTGCAATGGAGGCACCTTTGCACACCCTTCCCGAGGCGCAAGCCGTCGCGTAGGCTTGCACGGTGACCTTTATAAAACTTCCTGAAGAGACTCTGATGACCCACGCCCCAACCCCGACTGCCACACCCCGGTATCCCGCGCCCGACCTCGACAAGCTGCCCGACGACATCAAGGCCAAGGTGCTGGAGGTGCAGGAAAAAGCCGGCTTTGTGCCCAACGTGTTTCTGGCACTGGCGCGCCGTCCGGCCGAGTGGCGGGCTTTCTTTGCCTACCACGATGCGCTGATGCTGCGGGAGGAATCCAGCCTCACCAAGGGCGACCGCGAGATGATCGTCACCACCACCAGCGCCGCCAACCAGTGCCTGTACTGCGTGGTGGCGCATGGCGCGCTGCTCAGGATTTACGAAAAAAAACCGCTGGTGGCCGACCAGGTCGCGGTGAACTACCGCAAGGCCGATATCACGCCGCGCCAGCGCGCCATGCTGGACTTCGCGATGAAGGTCTGCCAGCGCTCGCATGAGGTCGACGAGGCGGACTTCGCAGCCCTGCAGGCCCACGGCTTCAACGACGAGGACATCTGGGACATCGCGGCGATCACCGCGTTTTTCGGCCTGTCCAACCGCATCGCCAGCTTCTCCAGCATGATGCCCAACCCCGAGTTCTACCTGATGGGGCGGGTGCCCAAGCCAAAGTGAGGACGCGAGGGACGCTATTTATTTGATAGCTGCTCGCGCAATACTGGCGGGGGCTTGAGGCCGATTTTGCTTCTAACTGACGATGGTGCGCATCCAGTCCGGCAAGGTCGCCGCCTTCTGGCTCGGAAAGTCCACCCAGATGGTGGTCGCGCCGCCGGCGGCGTAAATCACGCCGGGCTGGTCCACCCGCTCCATCGTGCCCCAGGTTTCAAAGGTGGTGCGCCCCGGATCGCTCGCGTACATCTTGACCAGCACATCGCCCGGGTATTCAAGCTGCTTGTAGAAGTTGCAGAACGCATTGACGATCACGGGCCCCTCGCCTTTCGGGTCGGGGATGCAGCCGATGGAATACATCCAGTCGATGCGCACCGTTTCCAGGTAACGGAAATAACTGGCGTTGTTGACGTGGCCCATGGCGTCCATGTCGCCCCAGCGAATCGGCAAGCGCGTCTCGAAAACCAGCTTCTTGCTCTCGGGAATTTCAATTTTCATGGTCTGGTGTCCGCGGGTTCAGATGCCGAAGCCGTCGTCAGCGGCAATCACCGCGCCGTTGATGAAATGGCTCTGGCCGCTGGCCAGCATCACCAGCAGCGCGTCCAGGTCCTCGGGCTTGCCAATGCGTTTGCGCGGCAGCATCTGCACCAGCTTCTGGCCTTGCTCGGTCTCCCAGTGGTGGTGGTTGATCTCGGTATCGATGTAGCCCGGGCAGATGGCGTTGACATTGATGCCGAACTTGCCCCACTCCAGCGCCATGGCCCGGGTCATTTGCACCACGGCGGCCTTGCTCATGCAGTACACGCCGATCTGCGGCAACACGCGCAGCCCCGCCATCGAGGCAATATTGATGATGCGCCCGCCTGAAAAAGCGCCCGGCGCCATGCCGCGTGCGCGCGCCAGCATGCGCTTGCCAACCTCCTGGCCAACAAAAAAAGCGCCCTTCACGTTGGTATTGAAGATGAAGTCATAGTCCTCTTCGCCCACGTCCTGAATACGCTGCGTGGTGCTGACGCCGGAGTTGTTGACCAGAATGTCGATGGGACCGACCTCGGTCTCGGCGTGCGCCACGGCCGACTTGATGCTGGCGGTGTCGGTCACGTCGAGCATCACCACGTGGGCATCACCGCCCTCGGCCTCAATCTGCGCGCGCAGGTCCTTGAGCTTGTCCATGCGCCGGCTTGCCAGCACCACGGCAGCGCCGGCACGGCTCAGTGTTTTTGCAAACTGCGCACCCAGACCACCGGAGGCGCCTGTCACCAGCGCAACCCGTCCCGACAAATCCATGCTGTAGGCCATGGCAAACTCCTTTCATCATTAGAGACAGGTGTCTGACCTGCCCTTGCCCCTGGCAGAATAAAATCAGGGGCTGCACCGGCAGACACAGCCGACACCTTCAGCCAATCATTATGAGCGAGCCCCACATGACCAACGAAGAAATCCTGGCCCAGTTCGGCCCCCGTGAAGCGATGGAATACGACGTGGTCGTGGTCGGTGGCGGCCCCGGCGGCCTGGCCACCGCGATCCGCCTCAAGCAACTCGCGGCCGAAAAGGGGACGGAGTTGTCGGTGGTCGTTCTCGAAAAAGGCTCCGAGCCCGGCGCGCACATTTTGAGCGGCGCGGTGATGGACCCCAAGGCACTGACCGAGTTGATCCCGGACTGGAAAGAGCTGGGCGCGCCCCTGAACCAGGCGGTGACCGCGGACGAGGTGCTGTTCCTCAGCGAAACCGGCGCCACCAAAACCCCCGGCTTTCTGGTGCCCGAATGTTTTCACAATGAAGGCAACTACGTCATCAGCCTGGGCAACGTCGTGCGCTGGCTGGCGCAGCAGGCCGAAAACCTCGGCGTCGAAATTTTTCCCGGCTTTGCGGCGGCCGAAGTGCTCTACAACGACGATGGTTCCGTCAAGGGCGTGGCCACCGGCAACCTCGGCGTCGGCAAGGACGGCCAGCCCAGCGACCACTTCCAGCTCGGCATGGAGCTGCACGGCAAGTACACGATTTTTGCCGAAGGCGCGCGCGGCCACCTGGGCCGCCAGCTGATGGCGCAGTTCAAGCTCAATGAAGGCAAGGACCCGCAGGCCTACGCCCTGGGTGTCAAGGAACTCTGGGAGATCGACCCGTCCAAACACAAGCCCGGCCTGGTGGTGCACACCGCCGGCTGGCCCATGGACAGCAAGACCTACGGCGGCGGCTTCATGTACCACCTCGAAGACAACAAGGTCACGCTGGGTCTGGTGGTGGGACTGGATTACACCAACCCTTACCTCAGCCCGTTTGAAGAAATGCAGCGCTGGAAGACGCACCCGCGCATCAAGGCTTACCTCGAAGGCGGCAAGCGCATCAGTTATGGCGCGCGCGCCATCACCGCGGGCGGGCTGGTCAGCCTGCCGAAAACCGTGTTCCCCGGCGGCGCGCTGATCGGCTGCGAAGCCGGCTACCTCAATGCTGCGCGCATCAAGGGCAGCCACGCCGCCATCAAGACCGGCATGCTGGCCGCCGAGGCCGCCTACGACGCGGTGACGGCGGGCCGGCAGCATGACGAACTCACGGCCTATCCGGAAGCTTTTGAGAAGAGCTGGCTGTACGCCGAGCTGAATCAGTCGCGCAACTTCAAGCAGTGGTTCAAGAAAGGCGTGTACATCGGCTCCCTGATGACCGGCATTGAACAGTGGCTGCTGCCCAAACTCGGCATCCGCAACCCGCCGTGGACAATGCGCCGCAAGACCGCCGACTACGCGATGCTCAAGCCGGCGGCCGAGTGCCAGCCGATTGTGTATCCCAAGCCCGACAACAAGCTCACCTTTGACCGGCTGAGCTCGGTGTTTGTCTCCAACACCAACCACGAAGAGCAGCAACCGGCCCACCTGACCCTCAAGGATCCGAGCGTGCCGGTCAACGTCAACCTGGCGATCTACGCCGGACCGGAGTCGCGTTATTGCCCGGCCGGTGTTTATGAGTTCGTGAAAAATCCTGACAACACGGACCGCCTGCAGATCAATGCGCAAAATTGCGTGCACTGCAAAACCTGCGACATCAAGGACCCGACGCAAAACATCGTCTGGGTCACGCCCGAAGGCGGCGGCGGGCCGAACTACAGCGGCATGTAGGAACGCGCTGCGGGGCGGTTTGCCGCCGCCCCGGCACCGTGCCCGCACTGCGGCGGCGCAGGCGCGCTAGACTCTGTGCCCTGCGGCACGGCGCGCAGCCCGACCTCCACACGTGAAAGCTCCCCACCCATGAACATCGTCATCACCGGCGGCGCCGGATTTCTGGGCGTGCGCCTGGCGCGC
>CAMLDT010000020.1 GCA_946479075.1 uncultured Polaromonas sp. | reverse complement strand
AGCGAGTTCCTGAGCGTCTTTCCGGCACCACCCGCCCGAGGCGGCTGCGCCTCCATAGTGGCGGCCGCCGCGAGTGCTGAAACCGCCACCACCACCACCGCCGCCCCAGCTTCCGCCGGAAGAGCCGCCGCCCCAACCCCCGCCGCCCCAGCCGGAGCTGCTGCTGCGGCCCGCAGGCGCCAGGCTGGCGACCAGCGCGAACAACATGCCGGCCAGGGCGGCAATACCGCCGATCAGCAGGCTGGCGGTGAAGAGCCAGGCGATCACGCCGACGGCGCCGCCGGTGGCCAGCGCGCCGAACTTGCGTCCCAGCATGCCCGACAACAAACGCCCGCCGATGGGAACGGCAAAAAACAGGAAAACCGCCAGATCGGTCCATTGAAAGCCGGGGGCTTGTTGGCCGGACGCGGCCTCGGCCTCAGGCAGGGGCAGGTTCTCGCCGCTGATGCGCGCCATGATCTGGTCGGCGGCCGCATTGAGGCCCCCGGCAAAATCGTTCTCGCGAAAGCGGGGCGTGATGGCGCGGTCAATGATCTGCCGCGCGGCCAGGTCGGGGATGGCGCCTTCCAGCGTCTTGGCGGGGGCGATGCGCACCTTGCGGTCGTTTTTGGCAACCACCAGCAACAGGCCGTCGCCCACCTCCTTGCGGCCGATTTTCCAGAGATCACCGGCGCGCTGGGTGTAGTCGGTGATGTCTTCCGGCTGGGTGCTGGGCACCATCAGGATCACGATTTGTGCGCCCCTGGATTTTTCAAAGGCTTCGAGTTTGGCTTCCAGCGCCTGCTTTTGCGTGGCGTCGAGCGTGCCGGTGGTGTCGATCACGCGGGCCGACAGCGGCGGGATCGCCTGCAGGTCCTGCGCTGCCACACCGCCCGTCCACAGGCCCAGCAGCAGCCCGGTGGCCGCCACTGCGCGGGCGATGAAAGCTTGCAGCATGAAGGCCCGGCTGAGCGCTTATTTTTTCTCGAAGTTGACGGCCGGCGGCGTGCTGATCTGCGCCTCGTTCTGCACGCTGAAGTTGGGCTTGACCTTGTAGCCAAAGATCATGGCCGTCAGGTTGTTGGGAAAGCTGCGCGCCAGCACGTTATAAGCCTGCACCGCCTGGATGTAGCGGTTGCGCGCGACGGTGATGCGGTTTTCGGTACCTTCAAGCTGCACCCGCAGGTCCTGGAAGCCCTGGTTGGCCTTGAGGTTGGGGTAGTTCTCGGTGACCACCAGCAGGCGTGACAGGGCCGAGCTGAGCTCGCCCTGCGCCGCCTGGAATTTCGAGAAGGCCGCCGGATCGTTGAGCGTCTCCGGTGTGACTTGGATGGACGTCGCCTTGGCCCGGGCTTCCACCACCTTGGTCAGGGTGTCCTGCTCAAAAGCCGCCTCGCCCTTGACCGTGGCGACAATGTTGGGCACCAGATCCGCGCGCCGCTGGTACTGGTTGAGCACCTCGGACCAGGCCGACTTGGTCTGCTCATCCAGACTCTGGAAATCGTTGTAGCCGCAGCCGGTCAGCAGCACGGCGAGTGTGGCCGCAAACAGCCCCTTCAGAAAACGCAATTTCATGGCAAGCTCCCAAAAGCAAGCTGCAACACTACCATAGTCATATGCCGATCAACGTCATCCATTCACCCGTGTCCAGCCCGCTGCAGGCCCTGCGGTCGGCACTGCGGCCGGCCGCCACCGGTGGACTGAGTAAACCCGGCTTGCTGGTGGCGGGGGCGACCGGCGCGCTGGGCAGCGAGGTGCTCCGCCGGCTCGCGGGCAGCGGGCGTTTTGCCCAGGCCCAGGTGCTGGCGCGTGAACCGATGACCACCGCGCTGGCCCAGGTCGGGATCGTGCTGGCGGGCGGTGCAGACATCGCCGCCTGGCCTGTATGCCCGGTGCCAGTCCACACCGGCGTGGTGATGTTTGAGCCGCCGCGGCTGTACCACGACCGAGAGCGCGCGCTCTGGACGCCCGAGCCGGCGCAGTTGCTGCCCCTGGCGCAATGGTTCCGGCGCTGCGGCGCGCAGACCCTGGCGGTGGTGTTGCCGCACGCCCAGGGCAGCCTGCCGCAGGCGCTTTGGCACGGCCTGGCCAGCATCGACGAGCAGGCGGTGGCGGCGCTGGGTTTTGAGCGCGTGCTCTTGCTGCGCTCCGCGCAGCAGCCGCGTCCCGCGCCGGGGCGGCCTCTGCCCGAAAAGCTCGCGGCCTGGATGCTGTCCGTGACGAGCTACATGATCCCGGCGTCATCCATGCCGGTGCGGCCTGCCCGGGTGGCCGAGTTCGTGGAGGAGGCCCTGCGGGAGCTGCCGGCGGGCACCCATGTGGCGGCCCCAGAGCTGCTGTGGCAAGCCGGGCAGGCGGCCGACATCCGCAGTGTGGTCAGGGCGTGGCTTAATACTGCAAGCGCATCCAAAACAGAACAGAACGCGTACTCCAGCGAATGAAACCATGCGAGCTCCCAAAGTTCCACCCGCCAGCAGCGGCAATGCCGACGACATCGAGGCGGCCTTCTACGAGGCACTGCAAAACGCCGATATCGACAAACTCATGGCCTGCTGGGCGGATGAGGACGAGATCGTGTGCGTGCATCCGGGCGGGCCGCGCCTGATGGGGCCCGGGTCCATTCGCGCGGCCTTCGATGCGATGTTTGCCAACGGCAGCATACGGGCTTACGCTGAAAAAATCCGCAAGGTGGAAACCATGAGCGCCAGCGTGCACAGCGTGCTGGAGCGCATCGAGGTCATGACCGAAGAAGGCCCGCGCCACGCTTACGTGATCGCCACCAACGTGTATCACAAGACCGCCGAGGGCTGGCGCATGGTGGCCCACCACACCAGCCCCGGCACACCGCGGGAAATGCAGGAAATCTCGGACAGCCCGCAGGTGCTGCACTGAACGCGCCGGCTGTGCCTACCGCCATGTCTTACCAGGCGCCCTGGTGGTTGCCCGGCGGCAACCTGCAGACCATTTATGCGGCGCTGCGTTCGCAGCGTTACCTCGCCGAGGCGCCGACCTTCCGGCGCGAGCGCTGGACGACGCCCGATGATGATTTTGTCGATGTCGATTTTGCCGAGCATGCCAGCAGCGCGGCTGCACCGCTGCTTGTTATCTTTCACGGCCTGGAGGGCTCATCGGCCAGCCACTATGCCGAGGCTTTGGCCGATGTTGCGCGGGTGCGCGGCTGGGCTTGCGCCGTGCCGCATTTTCGGGGTTGCTCGGGCGAACTCAACCGCGCGCCGCGCGCCTACCATTCGGGCGATTTCGAGGAGATCGACTGGATCCTGCGGCGGTTCCGGCGCGATCATGCCGGGCCGGTGGTGGCCGTGGGCATTTCGTTGGGCGGCAATGCGCTGATGCGCTGGGCCGGTGAGGTTGGCAGCGCCGCCGCCGGCGTGGTCAGCGCCGTGGCCTCGGTCTGTTCGCCGCTGGACCTGGCCGCCAGCGGGCATGCCATCGGCCGGGGGTTCAACCGCCTGGTCTATACGCGCATGTTCCTCAGCTCCATGGTGCCCAAGGCCATGAAAAAGCTCGAACAGCACCCCGGGCTCTTCAGTGCCGAAGCACTGCGGGCCGCGCGTGACCTGTATGCCTTTGACAACATCGTCACCGCGCCACTGCACGGTTTCAAAAACACCGAAGACTACTGGGCGCGCGCTTCGGCCAAACCCCACATGCGGCGCATTGCGGTTGCGGCGCTGGCGCTCAATGCGCTCAATGACCCGTTTGTGCCAGCGGCCAGCCTGCCGCAAGCCGGCGACGTCAGCGCGGCGGTGACGCTGTGGCAGCCGCGCCAAGGCGGCCATGTGGGCTTTCCGTCCGGGCCCTTTCCCGGCCACGTCCGCGCCATGCCCGAGGCGGTGTGCGGGTTTTTCGCCGCACAGCTCTAAGGAAGTGCTGAACAAGCCCCCTGCGGCCCGCGATCAGCCGGGCTCGGGCGGTCTGCTGCGTTGAATCTCTTGCCAATAGCCAGCGATTGGCTGCGAAATCCGCCTTGCATCCCATCCCGATCCGACTGCCGCACCTCCTCAAAGACTTATTCAGCGCTTCCCGGGCAGAATGAGGGCATGGATGACATTGTTCGACAGGCCATTGCCAAATGGCCCAATGTGCCCGACTGTTACGGCTGGCTGGGCCTGGATGCGCGTGGCAACTGGTACATGCGCGACGATCAGGCGCAGGCGGCCGGTCCGTTTGCGGGCGGCCCGCCGGCGGCCAAGGGCTCGCTGCTCAAACACGACAAGCTGATCGACTTCATCGCCCGCAACTACGAAAGCGACAAGGCCGGGCGCTGGTTCTTCCAGAACGGCCCGCAACGCGTCTATGTGGAGCTGGAAGCGACGCCCCTGGTGTGGCGCATCGGCAATGCCCCCGACTACGCCGTGACGGCACACACCGGTGAGGCCGCGCGGGTCCAGCGCTGCGTGCTGGATGAGCATGGGCGCGTTTATCTGGACACCCACCTGGGTTTTGGCCTGGTGCATACCCAGGACATGCTGCAGGCCGCCGAAGCCATCGAGCAGGGGCTGTGGGTGCCGCAGGACGCATCGGCCAGCAAGCTGCCCCAGCGTTTCGGCTATGTGCGCAGCCCGTTTGCGACGCGGTCACAGACGCCCTGATGCTATTAAATCAATAGCTGCTTGCACCCGCCGGATAAGGGCTGAAAGCCAATTTGATCATGAAAAAAGCCGGTCAGCGACCGGCTTTTTTGCAGGCTGCGCGCCTTTATTTGGCATTGCTCACCATGTATTGCACGACCGCCTTGATCTCGGCATCGGTGCCGGTGGAGCCGCCCCGTGGCGGCATGGCCCCCTTGCCGGCGATCACGTGCGAGACCAGAGTATCGACGCCCTGGCCCACGCGGGGTGCCCAGGCGGCCTTGTCACCCAGCTTGGGTGCACCGGCCACACCGGAAGCATGGCAGGCCGCACAAGCCTGCGTGTAGAGCGCCGGAACGGCACCGGCTGCGGAAGCTGCCGCCGGCGCTGCGGTCTGCTTGTTGGCAGCCGCCACGGCCGCCAGCACTTCGGCAGAGGGGGCTGCAGGGGCTGCGCTGTCCGCCGGGGCTGCAGCCGCTGCAGCGGCACGCTGGGGCTCGGGGAAGTTGGCACCGCCGGCATTGGCCATGTGGACCACGGCGCGGCCGATTTCAACGTCGTCAAAATCGCCGCCGCCCTGCGGACCCATGGCGCCCTTGCCCTTGAGTGCGGAATTGAGCAAGGCCTCATAACCCGCCTTGATGCGCGGACCCCAGGCGGCAGCGTCGCCGAACTTGGGTGCGCCGGCAACGCCGGTGGCATGGCAGGCAGCGCATTGGGCAGCAAACACCTCGGCGCCGGCTTTCAGCGGGCGATTGGCATCACGAATTTCGACGGTGCCGATTTTCTGGATGCGCTGGGCCACTGCTTTTTCCATGTCGCCCGCACCGGCGGCTGGCCGGCTGTCTGACGTGACGAAATACACGAGCGCAATGATGCCGAAAATTGGGATGACAAAAGAAAAGAAAATTGCAGCCAGCAATTGCTGCGGCGTCTTGATGGGGCCAGAGTGGTCTTCTTCGTGGGCCGTCGTTTGATCGTTTGCGCTCATGGCTTCCTCAAAAAGCAGAAATCGGGTGACTAAAGCAACTCATATTCGACAACCTTTGATTATAGCTGCGGCCTCCCGCGGCAACGAGGACGCTGCCCCCGGCTGGTAGAATCCACTGACTTCCACAGGACCGGGCCCAAGGCCGGGGCCTGAGAAGGCCCTGATGCACCCAAAAGTCTGCCAGGGCCGTCATTTTCAGCGTTGCGGCTGTAGCTCAGTGGATAGAGTATTGGCCTCCGAAGCCAAGGGTCGTGGGTTCGATCCCCGCCAGCCGCACCACCCGAGCCCAAGCGGTTGATTTCATTTGAAAAATCGACGATTGACGCGGGTCCTACAGCACACTCATACAAAGGTGTGCGATGGAAAATCTTCAAAGGCGTCTCAGCGGCGTATATGTAGCCCGCTTGGTTGTGCCGACCCGGCTGCGCCAGGTTATAGGCAAGCGGGAGCTGATCGCTAGCACTGGCATACATAATTTGAGTGGTGCGAAGCTGGTGGCTTCGGCCTACCTGGCACGATGGCGCCAGCAACTTTTTGACTTAGACCGACTGGCATCTGCCAGCGTAAGCATGGATCACGAAAGCATTGTGAAAATCGCGGATGGGCATCCCATCCTGCGCAGTGCAGGTCACTTGCCTTTGTTGCAAGCATGCGCAGCAGCAGGTTTGAGCCCTGACGCCCTTTTGCGTCAAGCTGCTGAAGGTAGGCTGCAGCTGTTCGCTCGGCTGAATGGGGCTCAAGGATATCTGCTACCCACTGAGGCCCTTGAAGTCGATGACCCCGAGCTGGGCACGGTTGTAGTGCCACTGCCGCATGCGATGCCCCTTACAGCTCGCGCCGCCCGTGCCACCGGCATTTATCAGGTCCCTGTGGACGATACGACAGCCGTCGCAAACGCGCTTCTCGCCACGGGCGCGGCCCGAGCAGTCGCGCTGCAGCCTTTGGACGCCCCAGCTTCGCTGTTTGCCCCTGATATGCCCATCACTCTCGTGCCCAGTTCGGTCGAAGTCGATACGGCGGCCGTGGAAGCGCTTCGTTCGGGGCTTGCCAGCTCAATAAACGAGGACGCCCTAAATGCTGCCAGGAGCGCGCTGCTGCAGCGGGACGCAGCGCCACTCGCCCGCTCAGGAAAACACTCTCAGCGCCGCCTGTCAGTGGCACTGGAGGCGTATTCGCGAAACCTGCTACCGCAGTCGATCTCTTCTCCAAAAGAGATTGAGCGTGTTCGAGCCGGGATTGCATTGCTAGCCGAGTTCGAGGGCGACCTTTTTCTTGCCGACGTGGATGCTGATGTTCTTCGGCATTTCCGAAGCGTGCACCTCGCCCGCATGCCGAGCAAGGAAAACCTTGTGCGCATCAAATTCGGCACAACCTCAATGTCTGAGTCAGTCGCAGCCGTCGCAGACAGCGACTGGCCTGTAATGTCGGCTAGCGAGCGTGATTTGCGCATGCAGTGGATTGCTCGGATGTTCAGATGGCTTCACGATCAAAAGTGGATAAGTGAAGATCCGACGACTGGGCTGAGGAGTGAGTCTGTATTGACGAAGGCGGAACGTGACATGGCCGCTGTAAGAAAGAAAGACCGGGAAGAGTTCAATGGCGACGAGTTGGCGTCAATATTCGCGACCCCGATTTTTTTAGATGGCACCGGTGAGCGTGGGGCCAATGGAGAATTCCGGGAGTTTCAGCCCTTCCAGTATTGGTTGCCCCTGCTGGGGCTCTACGCAGGCGGCAGAATCGGCGAACTGTGTCAACTTCACCTTTCCGACATTGGTCGGACGGAGAAGGGCACCTATTACTTTGACTTCAACAAGAAGTCGCCGGACAAGAGTCTCAAAAACATTTGGTCAGCGCGGCTAGTTCCGGTTCATCCGGCTCTGCTGGAGGCAGGGCTAGTGACTTGGGTAGAACGACTGCGGCTCGCCGGGTATCAGCGCTTGTTTCCCGAACTTAGTTGGAATCCCACTAACCGCTACGCGAAGGAACCGATTCGGTGGATGTCACGCATGCTAGATGGCCTTGGCCTGCCGCGTGACGGCACGAAGGTATTTCACTCCTTCAGGCACGGCGTGAACAACGCCCTCCAGAAACGGACCACCATGCCAGACATCATGCGTAAGAGGCTGCTAGGCCACGAACCTGGTGACGGTGTGAATGAACGTCACTACCTCAGCGATTCCGTTCCGGACGACACACTAGCTTTCGTGTCCGCCCTTAACTTTGGATTGCCAGAGATCACTAAATTCAATCAGGCGGAGGGGCTGGAGGCTGTCCGGGCTGCATTGGGTCGGAAGAAACGGGGGAGAGGGGCTGGGGAGGACATGGGGCCTGCGTAAGGCAACGAGGCAACGAGCCAATAAGGTATTTAGGACCCTTGCCTCTCGTTGAGTCTTTCTCCCTCAGAAACTCTTGGCGCGGTTGGACGCGACGGTCGAATTTCTGTAATGTCTCGACGTTGAGCACGGGTCAATCGGCGTAGAGCGTTCTTTGCGTGGGCCTGCAGCGCACTGTCTGGAATTGTTCCACGCAGCGTTTTCCTCCTGGTCCGACGCTTAGCCCCTTCCGGAATCCCGATCCGTGTCATCGCGGCGCGCAGCAGCGTAGGGGAAGGGTCAATCCGCCAGGAAAAGTGTTTTGTCAGCGTTTCGAAACGAAATTCTCTCCAGGCCGCGACAGTTTTGAATGGGGCTCGGCTACCTGTGAGTGTGAGTTCGCACCGCGCCCGGTGCAACGGAACCGGCAGCGTATGCCGTGCTCCATTCCTCGTATCCGTGGCCTTCACGTAGAAGCGCATGGTGAATGCCGCTCCCTGGTCCCCCGCATTGATAGTCCAGCCTTCGTCTAACGCTGCCCTGATGGTGCGGGCACCCACAGCCGCCTGAAAATGGCCGGGCATGGTGATTCGCGGCTCGCGCTCGCCACCGGGCAGCATGGTGTGTCGTTGATATAGCTGTGCCCCGATTTCAACCAAGTCGTCCCGGCACTCACTCAGTGAGTATGCGTCGAAGGCGATTTCGATTCCGGCAATAGAAATGTTTGCCTCTGTAATCGGCGGATCGCCTGGTCGGGCAAGCGCCTGCACATCACGCATCAGCTGATCTGGACCTACGGGGTCCTGTAGTCGAAAAGTGAACGTGCTGGCCGTTCGGCTCTGTGCTTCCGTGTTGGCATGGACGTAGGGACTCCCCCAGCCTGGCGGCAGGCGCGCGCGCACGTGCTGGGGCTGGGAAGGCGCATGTAACGTTACGCTAACCTCCACCCAGTCCACCACCGCGTTGAACCGGAAGAGCGCGTAGCGCGACTCTTGCCAATCAGGGGCGTTCATACAGGATCGGCAATCCTCATCAGCCACTCGGCATCATTGCTGGCCGGACGGTCATCGTAGACATAGGACCTGGCCGCGAAGGGGAAGGGCTCGCGCAAACCGGATCGCTCGCGGACATCACGAATGAACTGGCGCACATCGTTGGGGCGATAAAGCGGTCGCCTTGCTGTTGCAGTGCTTCCGGCTGTTCGGCAGGCTGGCAGCAATCGACAGCCGTGAAGGTGACGTTCAGCTTTTCGACGGCAGTCGTTAAGGAAGTCCACCCACTGAAGGTCTGGTCCAAGATGTTGGGAAAGGAAATAGGCAACGTCCGCGACGCTTAGCAGAGTCTTCGTCGCCTTCATGCTGTGGCCCCCGCGGCCCGATCAACCTGATCCGCTGACTCGATCAGGTCGCGTGCAACGGCCCTTGCCTGATCCGGGTCCAGTCGGTAGACGGCCAGCGGATCGGCCAGATGCACCCTTACGAACGTAACTCCCGTGCCTTCTTCCACTTGCGGGGTTATCCAGCCGGCCCAAGGACGCCCTGTGGGCCACCCGCCAATTGCGCGCAGAGCGTCATCTAAGCGCCCTGGCACTTGGCCGCGTTCCAAGCTCTCTGCCTTTTGGTTAGCAATGAAGGCGTCCAAGTCGCTCGCCATATAGACAGGTCGGCCGCGCTCAACGGAATACGGAATGGCGTAGGACGGCTGCCGATCCGGTCGCCGGTTGTTCTGTAGGTAGACCCTCCAGTAGCCATCGCGCTCGCCGAGCGCTGCCTGCAGCCGTTTTTCCGCCTCTCCCGCTGTCAGGACTTCGTTTTTTTTGCTCATGTTCAATCCGTTGTTTAGAAGTCTAAATTGTCTGATTATCGAGTCATATGGTCAATGACTACTTGACTACTTATAGGTGGGCAGGCAAACTGACCACACATTAAACGTTCGTCTTTCAGTGTGGTCAGGATCCGTCATGCAGAAGTTCATCAGCTATATCCGTGTCAGCACCCAGCGCCAGGGCCATTCAGGCCTTGGTCTCGAAGCGCAGCGAGTCGCAGTGTTGAACTACCTGCGTAACCGGGGAGAACTCGTCCAGGAGGTATGCGAGGTAGAGTCTGGTCGTAAAGGTGGCAGAGCCCGCCCGGAACTGGCCCGCGCCTTGGCAATGTGCAAGGCACAAGGGTGGGCCCTGGTCATTGGCAAACTAGACAGGCTGGCGCGAGACGTGCGTTTCTTCCTGGAAGTGATCGATGACAGCGGCGTCGATATCCGCTTCGCTGATCTGCCGGACGTCTGCCCCGGATCGGACGAAGGGCGCATGATCCTGGTAAGCATGGCGAACTTCGCTGAGTTTGAGGGGAGACGCATCGGCACCAGAACAAAGGCGGCTCTTGCTGCGGCGAAGGCACGGGGCGTAGCCCTTGGCACTGCCGGACCTGGCAACCTGAAGTCGAACATTGATGCGCGAAAGCTCGCCGCCGATGACTTCGCCAGGCGACTATCCGGCCTGGTCGCAGGGTTCCGGTCACGATCGCTCAGTCAGAGGGCAATGGTGGTTGAGCTGAATGCTGCGGGCGTCCCGGCCCCCAAGGGCGGGCAGTGGCGGTTGAGTCAAATTCAACGCCTGCTGCTACGGGCGGGCGCGGTATGACCACACCTTGCACCCCCTATCCAGAACGGCTGTATTCGAAGCCCTTCGTGAGAAATTTTTTCTGGTATTTTTCCCACGCACTTCTTATACGACAGGTTGCTGGGGAGTAGTCCGCCAGATCATTGAGCGCAAATTTAATGCTGGTATAGGAGGGCAAAAACACGGGGACGCCGAATATGGGTTAACGGTCATAATCCGCGCACGCTGAAGGTGATTGGCGACAGCAATTAAAAATCGAGGGAAGAAACAATGGCTCTGAAATCGAATCTGGTGAATCTCGACGCGATGATCAAGCGGGAGGACTTCGCTGCAACGGACGTCGAGGCTGCAAGTTTTGAGACGGTCACGACAATCTCGCTACGAGACTTCACTCCTGGCGGCTTGCTCGGTCCAAGTCTTCGTAAACCAGACTTTCAGCGTGAGACGAACCATTGGGTTCCGGAGCAAGTCGTCTCACTTTTGGACTGTTTCGTGAATGGCGACCTGATCCCTTCAGTAATTCTTTGGCAGTCACCTACCTATTTGTTCGTAATCGATGGCGGCCACAGGCTTAGCGTGCTGCGCGCATGGGTTGAAGATGACTATGGCGATGGGCCGACATCGCAAGCATTTTTTGGGTATCAAATTTCGAGCGAACAGAGAAAGACAGCCATTCGAACGCGCGAGATGGTTGCTCAAAAAGTTGGGACTTGGGCGCACTACCAGGCTCGCAGCGCGGACCCAAATCTAGATGCTGCCGAACGCAAGCGCCTTATCGCTGTCATTTCTCGCGGTCTTCCTATTCAATGGGTCCGAGGCGATGCAGACAAAGCCGAAAGTTCTTTTTTCAAGATCAATACCAAAGGGACACCGCTTGACGACGTCGAGGAGTTACTTCTCCGCAGTCGTCGGAAACCTGTGCCAATTGCCGCGCGGGCAGTCATACGTGCAGGCAAGGGTCATAAATATTGGTCCGCATTTCCTGCACCCATAACTAAACAAATTGAATCGGCCGCGTCAAGTTTGCATTCATCGCTGTTTGATCCTGAAATCAACACGCCGATCAAAACGTTGGATCTTCCATTAGGCGGTCCCAAGGGGCTGCGCACGGCACTTCAGGTTCTTATCGAGGTCATCCTGATAGCGGTCCGAGATCAAAATGGGCTGCCGAAAGGAGTTGCTGACCTGGTCGATGATCCGGATGGAACGGAAACGTTGGATGTTCTGAATAAGACGCTTGGGCTAATTCGCCGCCTCACGGGCAATGACGGTGGTAGTTTGGGACTTCATCCGGCCGTGTATTTCTACGGGCCAACCGGTCGGCACTCCGGAGCGATGTTCATGGGAACAGTGACACTCATCGCTAGAAAACTCGCAAATAACGACAAAAATTTCTTTAAAAAATTCTCTACGATTCGGGCCAAGCTAGAGACAATTTTGGTCGATCATAAGGACCTGATCGCAACTATTCTTCAAAAGCTGGTTAGTGCAAGACGCATCGAGCGTTACGCCACGCTTTTAGACGAGACAATTTCCGCCCTGGCAAAAGGCGAAAGTGTGAGCGATAGTGATATCGTCAGGTTCGCGGGCCTGGATGGGAAAATCTTGACTGGAACTGGCATAGGTGCTCCGAAGCAATTTTCCGACGATGCCAAAAGTTTAGTGTTCATCCAATCGGCGCTTGCCAGCGCTGTTAAATGCCCGCTCTGTAATGGTTTTCTGGATACAGTCAAATCAGTCTCTTACGATCACATCCAGCGCGCGCAGGATGGGGGGGCAGCGGTCGCAGGGAATCTCCAGCTCACCCATCCCTACTGCAATCAGTCAGTGAAAAACTAGCGAGCGCCGAGAGTCTTACGAAAGCGTGCTACAAAAGACGCTCTTTTAACCGTGCTGTGGGAGCGGATGGTCGTGGGTTCGATCCCCGCCAGCCGCACCACCGCCTTTCTACACCGACACATCGCCTGAAGGCCACCATGAACGAGGCAGACGCTAACGTGCCGGTTTCCGGTCAGCTTGGTTTCGGCTTTGGCGATGGGGCGGATGAGCCGGCCCTTCCTGCCACAGGCAAACCTTCCCGCCCTCAAAAGAGCAGGGCATCTGTCTCCGCCGAACCTGCCGCTGCGCTGTTGCCGCAAGACATGGCGCGCCTGCTCGACAGCCATGCCGACTACCGTGTGCTGCGGCGCCTGCCGGTGGTCACGGAATTTGCGCACCAGCCCACCGGGCCGGTCACGCGGGTGCTGATCCTCGACACCGAAACCACCGGACTCGATGCCTCGCGCGACCGCATCATGGAGCTGGCCTTGTTGGCCGTCGATGTGGAAACCGCGACCGGCCTGCCGACCGGCCGCGTCGATGTCTACGACGGGCTGGAAGACCCCGGCATGCCGATACCCGCCGAGATCCAGGCGCTGACCGGCATCACCCACGAGATGGTGCGCGGCCAGCGCATTGACGAGCAGCGGGTGGCCGCCATGCTGGAGGGCGCCGGCCTGGTGCTGGCCCACAACGCCGGTTTTGACCGGCCTTTTGCCGAGGCCCGGCTGCCGCAATTTGCGCAGCTCCCCTGGGCCTGCTCCTTCGCCGACCTGGACTGGAAAAAGGAAGGACGCAGCTCGGCCAAGCTCACGCAGCTGGCGATGGAACTGGGCTGGTTTTACGATGCGCACCGCGCCGAAATGGATTGCCATGCCCTGCTGGCGGTGCTGGGCAACCCGCTGTCGTCGGGGCAGAACGGGCTGGCCTGTCTGCTGGCGGCTGCTGGCCAGGTGAGCTACCGGCTACAGGCGACCGCTGCGCCGTTCGAGGCCAAGGACCTGCTCAAGGCCAGGGGCTACCGCTGGGACGGGACCGGTCGGGTCTGGCACACCCGCCTGGCGGATGAAGCCGGCTTGCACGCCGAATGCAGCTGGCTCAAGGCCGAGGTGTATGCCAACCGTGCCGCGCAGCTACAGATTGAAGAACTGGATGCCGGCGTGCGTTATTCCTCACGTCCCGGCAAGCGCAGCGTGCGGGCGCTCTAGACGCCTTTGTCCGGGCTTCGCTGCCAGCTGATGCAGCGGTTGTTGGCCGGCATGGCGCGGTCTTCCAGCAGCACCAGGCCGGCGTTTTCGGCGAGTGCGTTCACCTTTTCAAAATCACGCAAGCCGCTGGCCGGGGTGCCTGCACGCAGCGAGGCGTCAAAACGCGCATTGCTGTCGCTGGTGAATTGCCCCTTGTAATTGAAGGGCCCGTAGACCGTGAGCAGGCCGCCCGACGGCATACGCCTGCCGAGTTCGACGAACAACTGCTGCACCTCAGGCCAGCCCATGATGTGCAGGGTGTTGGCGCTGAACACCGCGTCAAAAGCCAGCGTTGGCCAGGGGTGGCGCAGGTCGATTTCGACAGGCGGCGGCGTGTTGGGAAGACCAGAGTCGTCCAGCCAGAGCCGGATGCCCGGCAGCTTGTCGGCCATGTCGGAGGACTGCCAGCCCAGCCAGGGCAGGGCTTTCGCAAAATAGGCTGCGTGCTGGCCCGTACCACTGCCGATTTCCAGCACGGCGCGGCGGTCGGCGAAGCGTTCGCGCAGAACCTCCAGAATCGGTTCGCGGTTTCTGTCGGTGGCGGGGGCGTGGGGTTTGTCCATGCGCCTGATTGTCGTTGGCGGGAACTTGCGGCGCCAGGCCGGGGTCTCTGCAGAACACGGGGGAGCCATGTATAAAGGGTGCCAACCACCCCATGGCTTCCTGCCCGTGATTTGCAGCGCACCGTACAAGGACATCTCTCATGAAAACCTTCAAAACCCTGCTTCTGGCCGGTGCCGTGCTCTGGCTGGCCGGCTGTTCCGTTTTTCCGATCAGCTCGGTCAAGCCCGGCATGTCACGCGAAGACGTGGTGGCGACCATGGGCCCGCCGACGGCGGCCGTCAGCTTGAAGCAGGGCACGCGGCTGCAATACTCCGGCCAGCCGAGCGGGCAGTATGCCTTCATGGTGGACCTGGACGTTGCGGGTCGTGTGGCCAGCGTGCGGCAGGTGCTGACCGAAAAAGACTTTGAACGCATCGCCCCGGGGCAATGGACCCGGGACGACGTGCTGCGCGAATTTGGCCGGCCCGCGCGGGTCGAACGCGTGGGCTCCTGGAACGGCGACATCCTGACCTACCGCTGGTACGGTCTACAGGACATGTTTTACTGGGTATATCTCGACGGCAACCAGGTCGTGCAAAAGGCGCATGCCGGTGTGGAAGAGCGCCCCAGCATGGTGGTGGACACGCCCTGAGCCGGCCCCGGCACGCCCTCAGGTTTTCTTGAGCGCCAGCGCCGCTTCGTACAACTCGTTGCGCGGCGCGCCCGTGATGTCCGCGGCCAGCTTCACGGCGGTCTTGAGCGGCAACTCGGCCAGCAGCAGTTTCAGCACACGATCACTGTCGCCCGAAGCCGGTGTTTCTTCACCCGGGTGCAGCACCAGCGCGAACTCGCCGCGCGTGCGTTGGCTGCCTGCCGCCAGCCAGGCACTGAAGTCCTGCGCAGCGACGGTGGTGATTTCCTCGAACTGCTTGGTCAGCTCCCGGCCGACCGTGATCAGCCGTGACCCCAGGGGCGCCATCGCACGTGCCAGCGCCTCGATCCGGTGTGGCGCTTCAAGAATGATGACGGCGCGGCTGTCAGCCTGCAGGGCCAGCACGGCCTGTTCGCGCTCGGCAGCTTTGGACGGCAGGAAGCCGGCAAATACAAAGCCCGGCTCGCCGCTGATGCCGGCCACGCTCAGCGCGGCGGTCACGCTGCTCGCGCCCGGCAAGGGCAGGATGGTCAGCCCGGCGGCACGCACGGCCGCCACCAGCCGCGCGCCAGGGTCGCTGACCGCGGGTGTGCCGGCGTCGCTGACGTAGGCCACCCGCTCGCCGCGCTGCAGGCGATCAATTACGCCGCCGGCCGCTTGCGCCTCGTTGTGTTCGTGCACCGGCAGCAGCGGTTTGTCGATGCCGTACTGGCGCAGCATGGTCTGCGTGTGGCGCGTGTCCTCACAGGCAATGGCGTGCACCAGCTGCAGCACATGCAGCGCGCGCAGGCTGATGTCCGACAGGTTGCCGATGGGCGTGGCCACCACATACAGCGCGGCTTCGGGATAATGCTGCATGCCCGCCGCAGCGCGGGCGGCCGCGAGTGACAGGTCGAAGGAAGCGTTCAATGTGGTTTTCCAGAAAACAGGTTGCAAAGGCGCCGTCCACCGCGGGCGGTCAGCCGGGCCAGATTACCACCAAGCGGCTTGGTGACGCCGCCGAATCGCTGGCGCGGGCTCATCTGGTGCGCGCCGGGTTGACGCTGGTTCAGGCCAATTACCGCACGCCGGGCCGCGGCGGCGGTGAGGTGGACCTGATCATGAACGCGCCCGACGGCACCCTGGTCTTCGTCGAAGTGCGGCAGCGCAAAAGCGGCTCGCACGGCGGCGCAGGCGCCAGCATCGGCCTGAGCAAGCAGCGGCGCATCATTTTTGCGGCGCGCCACTACCTGATGCGTTTTGCCACGCCGCCGCCCTGCCGCTTTGATGTCGTGCTGGTGCAGGGAACCAGCGAGACGCCAGGCGGCGTGAGCATCGAATGGCTGCAGGCGGCCTTCAGCGCAGATTGACGGCGATTTGCACGGGGCCGCTTGTGATCGGCCGGGGCGCCCCGATTTTGTAACCATGCATTGCGTGATGCGGCCCGCGGCCGTGCCAGCGTGATTTTGAAATAACCGACCCGGTATCATTGCCCCATGCTTGAACAACGCATCGAACAGCACTTCATCGACAGTGCCGACCTGAAATACCAGGCCGCCCAGACCCTCTCCAAGCCGATTGCTGCCGCGGTGCAGGCCATCCTGGCCAGCGTCACCAGCGGCGGCAAGGTTCTGGCCTGCGGCAACGGCGGCTCGGCGGCCGATGCCCAGCATTTTGCGGCCGAGTTTGTCGGGCGTTTTGAACGCGAACGCCCCGAGCTCGGCGCGATTGCGCTGACCACCGACAGCTCCATCCTGACGGCGATTGGCAACGATTACGACTTCAGCGTGATTTTTTCCAAGCAGGTGCGTGCGCTCGGCGTCGCCGGTGACGTGTTGCTGGCGATGAGCACCAGCGGCAACTCGGCCAATGTGCTGGCGGCCATTGAAGCTGCGCACGAGCGCGAGATGACCGTGGTGGCGCTGACCGGCAAGGGCGGTGGAAAAATGAGCGCTGCGCTGCGCGAAACCGATGTGCATATCTGCGTGCCGCACGACCGCACGGCGCGTATTCAGGAAGTCCATCTGCTGACCCTTCACTGCATTTGTGATGGCGTGGATGCCCAATTACTTGGTGACCAGGAAAGTCCTTGATGAAATCGAACACCCCCACCCCCTCCTTCAAACGCCTGCTGCTGGCGGCTTGCGCTGCCGCTGTTGTGGGCAGCTCCCTGACAGCCTGCTTCCCGCTGCTGGTCGGCGGCGCGGCTGGCGGCGCCCTGGTGGCGATGGACCGCCGCACCTCCGGTGCCCAACTGGAAGATGAAGGCATCGAGCTGCGCGCCATGGCCCGCCTGCGCGACAACATCGGCAGCCGTGCCCGCGTCAGCGTGACCAGCTACAACCGGCAGGTACTGCTCACCGGCGAGGTGCTCAACGAGAACGACAAAAAGCTGGTCGAGCAGGTGGTCTCGCGCGTGGAGAATGTCAACGGTGTGGTCAACGAACTGGCCATCATCGACAGCCCGTCGCTGGTCCAGCGGTCGTCGGATGTGCTGATCACCGGCCAGGTCAAGGCGCTGCTGATCGACGCCAAGGACCTCTACGCCAATGCCTTCAAGGTGGTGACCGAGCGCGGCACGGTGTACCTGATGGGCCGCGTGACCCAGCGTGAGGCGGACCGGGCCACCGAAATCGCCCGCGGCGCCCGCGGTGTGCAGAAGGTGGTGCGGATTCTGGAGATCATCAGTGAAGAGGAAATGCAGCGCTTGTTGCCGCCCAAGGCTCAACCGCCTGCCACCCCGCGCTCCTGAGGCAAAACAAGTTCAAAGAAAAGCCGGCTGCAAGCCGGCTTTTTTGTGCGCCCCGCAACCGCCCCGCAGCGAGTGCGCCTGGATCTTTTCTTTTTCAAGCAGGGGCCGCGGGTCCGGCTCTGCCGGCCCGCAGGTGCAGCGCCCCCTCGGGGGCAGAGAGCTGCGCGAAGCGAGCGAACGTAGGGGCGCTATTTCAAGCGGCGTATCAAGCTGGACGTATCCCAGCGCTGGCCACCCAGGGCCTGCACATCGGCATAAAACTGGTCCACCAGCGCGGTCACCGGCAGCCGTGCGCCGTTGTTTTTGGCTTCGTCCAGCACCAGGCCCAGGTCCTTGCGCATCCAGTCCACCGCAAAGCCGAAGTCGAACTTGTCGGCCACCATGGTTTTGCCGCGGTTGTCCAGCTGCCAGCTTTGCGCCGCGCCCTTGCCGATCACGTCCAGCACCTGGTTCATGTCCAGCCCGGCTTTCTGGCCGAAGGCAACCGCTTCGCTCAGGCCCTGCACCAGGCCGGCGATGCAGATCTGGTTGACCATCTTGGTGAGCTGGCCGGCGCCGCTGGCGCCCATCAGGGTGAAGGCTTTGGCAAACGCCATGCCGGCCGGTTTGACCGCATCGAAAGCCGCTGCGTCACCGCCGCACATGACGGTCAGCGCGCCGTTTTGCGCGCCGGCCTGTCCGCCGGAAACCGGTGCATCGACAAATTGCAGCTTGAGCGCCTGCGCTGCCGCGTACAGTTCGCGCGCCACGTTGGCCGACGCCGTGGTGTGATCGACAAAAATCGCACCCGGCTGCATGCCGGCAAATGCGCCGTCCCCGCCCAGGGTCACGCCGCGCAGGTCGTCGTCGTTGCCGACGCAGCAAAAGACAATGTCTGCGCCGTGCGCAGCTTCACGCGGCGTTGAGGCATGTTTTGGGGCTCCAGCCCCCGCGTACTCTGCGCACCATGCTATGGATTTGCTAGCGGTCCGGTTGTAGACGGTGACCTGGTGGCCGGCCAGCGCGAGGTGGCCGGCCATCGGGTACCCCATCACGCCCAGGCCGAGGAAGGCGACTTTGCGGGAGGTTGCGGGTTCGTAGGTTTTGGGGTTGGTGCTGCTCATGGGGTTCGCTGAAGAGGGGAAAGCCTAAATGATGGCCATGTTTTCGGTGCCGGCGGCCAGATCCTGCGTCTTCGCGCGTTGCGAATTGAGCTTGATCTGCAAACGCAGGTCGTTGACCGAGTCGGCGTTGCGCAGCGCGTCTTCGTAGGTGATGACATTGCTTTCGAAGGCATCGAACAGCGCCTGGTCGAAAGTCTGCATGCCGAGGTTGCGGCTTTTCTTCATGATTTCCTTGATCTCGGAGACTTCGCCCTTGAAGATCAGGTCGGAGATCAGCGGCGTGTTCAGCATGACTTCAACCGCGGCCACGCGGCCCTTGCTGTCCTGCTTGGGCACCAGGCGCTGCGAGATCATGGCTTTCATGTTCAGCGACAAGTCCATCAGCAGTTGCGCGCGGCGCTCTTCGGGGAAGAAGTTGATGATGCGGTCCAGCGCCTGGTTGGCGCTGTTGGCGTGCAGCGTGCACAGGCACAGGTGGCCGGTTTCGGCAAAAGCCACCGCATGTTCCATGGTCTCGCGGTCGCGCACCTCGCCCATCAGGATCACGTCCGGCGCCTGGCGCAGCGTGTTCTTCAGCGCGGCTTCCCAGCTGTCGGTGTCCAGGCCCACTTCGCGCTGCGTGACCACGCAGTTCTTGTGCGGGTGCACAAACTCCACCGGGTCCTCGATGGTGATGATGTGGCCGAAGGAGTTTTCGTTGCGCCAGTCCACCATGGCCGCCAGCGTGGTCGACTTGCCCGAACCGGTGGCGCCGACCA
Organism: uncultured Polaromonas sp.; assembly: GCA_946479075.1. Next base: position 7,660 of record CAMLDT010000020.1, on the reverse strand, counting down.
GGATGCACAGGCCGCGCTTGGACATCACCACGTCCTTGAGCACCTGCGGCACACCCAGGCCATCAATGGTCGGCAGTGTGGCCGGGATCACCCGCATCACCATGCCGACCTTGCCCTGCTGGATAAAGGCGTTGACGCGGAAACGGCCGACGCCGGGCGGCGAGATCGCGAAGTTGCACTCCTTGGTGCGCTCGAACTCGGCGGCCTGCTTGTCGTTCATGATCGCGCGGGCCAGCGCCAGCGTGTGGCTGGCGTTGAGCGGCTGCGGCGACACCTTGGTGACCTTGCCATCGACCTTCATGGCGGGCGGAAAGTCCCCCGTGATGAACAGGTCGCTGCCGTTGCGGCTGACCATCAGCTTCAAAAGGTCGTTGATGAATTTACTGGCCTGGTCGCGTTCCATGAGAGAGCCTTCTTTTCTTAAAACTTGGGCGTGGGGGACGTTTCGGCGCCGGGCCGTCCCAAGCCGAAACAGCCCCCGCGGGGGGGCAGGGAGCTACACGCAGTGAGCGAGCGTGGGGGCAACATGCTCAGCCCGGGAAGTTTTCGGGGATTTTTGCCTTGCCGCGTGCTTCGGCAGCAGAAATGACGTTGCGCTTGACGAGGTCGGTCAGGTTCTGGTCCAGCGTCTGCATGCCTACGCTGTTGCCGGTCTGGATCGACGAATACATCTGCGCCACCTTGGCCTCGCGGATCAAATTGCGGATGGCGCTGGTGCCCAGCATGATCTCGTGCGCAGCGACGCGGCCCTGGCCGTCCTTGGTCTTGCACAGGGTCTGCGAAATCACCGCCTGCAGCGACTCGGACAACATCGCGCGGATCATGTCCTTTTCCTCGGCCGGGAACACGTCGATGATCCGGTCAATGGTCTTGGCGGCGCTGGAGGTGTGCAGCGTCCCGAACACCAGGTGGCCGGTTTCGGCGGCGGTCATGGCCAGGCGGATGGTCTCCAGGTCGCGCATCTCGCCGACCAGGATTGCGTCCGGGTCTTCCCGCAGCGCGGACTTGAGCGCAGCGCTGAAACTCAGGGTGTGCGGGCCGACCTCACGCTGGTTGATCAGGCATTTTTTGGATTCGTGCACAAACTCGATGGGGTCTTCCACCGTCAGGATGTGACCGTATTCGGTTTCGTTGAGGTAGTTGACCATGGCCGCCAGCGTGGTCGATTTGCCCGAACCGGTCGGGCCGGTGACCAGCACCATGCCGCGTGGCTTCATCGCCAGGTCGCCGAAAATCTTCGGCGCGTTGAGCTGCTCCAGCGTCAGGATTTTGGAGGGAATGGTCCGGAACACGGCGCCGGCGCCTCGGTTCTGGTTGAAGGCATTGACCCGGAAGCGCGCCAGCCCGTCGATCTCGAAAGAGAAGTCGATCTCCAGGAACTCTTCGTAGTTCTTGCGCTGGGTGTCGTTCATGATGTCGTACACCATGGAGTGGACCTGCTTGTGATCCAGCGGATCGACGTTGATGCGCCGCACGTCACCGTGGACCCGGATCATGGGCGGCAAGCCGGCCGACAAATGCAGATCGGACGCCTTGTTCTTGACGCTGAAAGCCAGCAGCTGGGTAATGTCCATCCCGGGGATCCCTCAAAAGTTTACAGTTGGATTATGACCATGATTGTTGACAAGCTCCAAGCCGTGCGTGACCGGATTACCACGGCCTGCGCTGCGGCCGGGCGCGATTCTGCCGGCGTGCGCCTGCTCGCCGTGTCCAAGACTTTCGGGCCGGATGCGGTGATGCAGGCGATGGCCGGCGGGCAAACGGCGTTTGGTGAGAACTACATCCAGGAGGGTGTGGAAAAGATTCTTGCCGTGCGTGAGTGGCAGGCCGACGGGCTGCAGCCGCAGGATGCCGGGCCGGTGCAGTGGCACTGCATCGGCCCCGTGCAGAGCAACAAAACGCGGCTGGTGGCGGCGCATTTCGACTGGGTGCAGTCGGTGGACCGCCTCAAGATTGCGCAGCGCTTGAGCGACCAGCGCCCCGCAGACCTGCCACCGCTGCAGGTCTGCCTGCAGGTCAACATCGACGGCGGGCCGACCAAGGCCGGTGTCGCTCCCCAAGAGGCGCAGGCGCTGGCTGCCGAAGTCGCGCGGCTGCCGCGGCTGCAGTTGCGCGGCCTGATGTCGATCCCCGAACCCGCGCCTGATTTCGCGGCGGCTTGCGCGCTTCACCAAAAAGCCAGGGACCTGTTTGACCAGATCAACCGGGCTGGCATGTTGCCACGGCCCATGGACACCCTGTCGATGGGCATGACAGCGGACCTGGAGGCCGCGATCCATGCCGGCAGCACCATGGTGCGGGTGGGCACGGCCATCTTCGGTGGCCGGTGAGGAGCCCCCGCGCGCCATGGTCCCGGGCGCGCGCGCTATTTCTTCGGCACAGCCATGGGCTTGATCGCGCCGCAATCCGCCGACAGCCACTTGCCCGAGCCGTCCATCGTCATTTTCTCGGGTTTGCCCTTGACGCTGCGGGTCGTCACCATGTGCATGGTGTAGGCCTCGTTGCCGGTGAAGGTGATCTGGCCTTCGCCGCTGGACGGTGGCTGGGTGCAGCTGAAGCTGAACTTCTGTGTGTTGCCTGTGCGCGGCGAGACGGTGCTTTTGCAGTCACCCTGTTGCGGCGGCGCGATTTCGTTGCGCTCGATCATCTCTTTGGTCATGCAAACCTTCACGGCCATGCCGCCGCCTGCACCCGCGCCCAGGCTCATGCCCTGTTTGGCCATCATGTCTTCCATCTGTTTGCGCTGCGCCGGTGGCATGCTGGCCATCTGCTGCTGCATCTGGGCCATGGCCTTGTCGATCTCGGCCGAGCCGCCCATCTTGTGGGTGATTTCCCACAGGCCGGGTTTGGTGCCCTGCGCCATGGCGGGCAGGCCGGCGGCAAGCAGGGCGCCCAGCAAGGTGATGCGTGCGCAGATCGATGGTGCGGATGAAGTTTTCATGGGTCCTCCGGTGCGAAAGTTACAAGCGCCAAAGTCTAGGCGGGCCGCCTGCCTTTTTACAAGTGAGAAAAGTCCGGTTTCGGCCTGAACGCTAAGTTCCCAGTGCCAGCCGCGTGCTGTTCTTGACTTCTTCCATCACCGCATAAGTGCGTGTTTCGCGCACGCCGGGCAGTTGCCACAGCGCGGTGCCGGCGAACTGGCGGTAGGCTGCCATGTCGGCCATGCGCAGCTTGAGCAGGTAGTCAAAGCCTCCCGCCACCATGTGGCATTCCATGATTTCCGGGTAAACCTGCACGGCCGCCTGAAAGGCGTCGAACACATTCGGCGTGGTGCGGTCCAGCAGCACCTCGACAAACACCGTCATGCCGGCGCCCAGCTTGAGTGGATTGAGCCGGGCTTCATACCCGAGGATGTAGCCCTCGCGCGTGAGCCGCTGCACGCGCGCCAGAACGGCCGTGGGCGACAGCGCCACCGCCTCGGCCAGCTTGAGGTTGGCGATGCGCCCGTCCTGTTGCAGCAGGTTCAGGATTTTCAGGTCAATGCGGTCCAGCTCGGCAGACATCAGGTCAGAAGGGGTGGTCATGCCGATGATTATCCGGAATAGAACTAAAAATTTGGTGAAATATTCGGTGAAACTCACGAGAACATGGCGCTATTCACCACAATTTTCAGGAAGCGCGATGTCCCGCCTTCAACGCCTGCCCGACCCTTGCCGACCCGAGGCCGCCATCGTCACCGCCCATTTGCAGGCTTTGGCTGGGGCGCTGGACTGGGCCGCCGCTGCGGCGTTCGCCCGCCCCTGGGTGCAGGCGGTGCGCGACAAGCCACCGCCCTTTTGGGCCATGGAAAGCCTCCTCAGGGAGTACCCGATCAGCAGCAACGAAGGCCTGGCCCTGATGCGCCTGGCCGAAGCCCTGCTGCGCGTGCCCGATGCGGAAACGGCCATCGCGCTGACTGCCGACCAGCTCGGCCGCGCGGATTTTGACAGCGCGGGCGACGGTGTGATGGCGCGCCTGTCGGCTTCGGCGATTGCGCTGTCGAAGAAGTTTTTGCCTCCTTCGACAAGTTCAGGACAGGCGGGGGAGGCGAGCCTCATGAGCAAGCTGGGCGCGGGCACCGTGGTGGCCGCCACCCTGCGCGCGGTGCAGCTGCTGGGCCGGCAGTTTGTGCTGGGCCAGACCATCGGCGAGGCGATGGACGAAGCGCGCGCCGTGAAAAAGACGACGCCCCGCCAGCGCTTCAGCTTTGACATGCTCGGCGAAGGCGCACGCACGGCAGCCGACGCACAGCATTACCTCGCCAGCTACACGCATGCTATTGAATCCATAGCTGACCACGCAGAGCTGGCGGGGGCTTGTGAGCAAAATGATGGTATATCCATCAAGCTCAGTGCGCTGCACCCGCGTTATGAAGATGCCCAGCACGCGCGCGTCATGGCTGAGCTGGTGCCGCGCGTCTGGGGCCTGTGCGAGCTGGCCGCACGCGCCAACATCAGCCTGACCATCGATGCCGAAGAGGTGGAGCGGCTCGAACTCTCGCTGGCCGTGTTCGAGGCGCTGGCTGCTTTGGTGGCGCAGCAGCAGCCACAGTGGAAAGGTTTCGGCCTGGCGCTGCAGGCCTACCAGACGCGCTCGCTGGAGCTGGTCACCCACGTGATTGCTGTCGCCCGCCGCTACCGGCTGCGCCTGATGTGCCGGCTGGTCAAGGGTGCCTATTGGGATTCGGAAATCAAGCGCGCGCAGGAGCTCGGCCTGCCGCATTACCCGGTGTTCACGCACAAGCCGCACACCGACATCGCTTACCTGGCTTGCGCGCAGGCACTGCTGGCCGCGCCCGATGCGATCTACCCGCAGTTTGCCGGGCACAACGCGGGCACCATTGCCGCCATCCTCCAGATGGCCGAATCCGTTCGCGTTGAGCCTGTCGACACCTCTGGTGAGAAAGCCGGTGCGCGCGGCGAGGCTTCGACAGGCTCAGCCCGAACGGGACAAAGTGTGCCGGCCGCCGCAGCGCCACAGTTTGAGTTGCAGCGGCTGCACGGCATGGGCGAAGGCGTTTTCCGCGAAGTGCTGAAAAACCCCGCCATCGCCTGCCGCGTTTACGCCCCGGTCGGCGCGCACCGCGACCTGCTGGCCTACCTGGTGCGGCGCCTGCTTGAAAACGGCGCCAATTCTTCCTTTGTGCACCAGCTGGCCGACGCGTCGGTCGGCATGGACAGCCTGCTCACCTCGCCACTGCAGTTGGTGGCCGCGCCGTCGCTGCCGCTGCCGCCTGAGCTGTACGGCCCCGGCCGCCGCAACAGCGAGGGGCTGGATCTCACCGTGGAAAGCATGCGTGCACCGCTGCTGGCCGCGCTGGCAACCGTCCAGTTGCCTGTGGTGCCGGAGTTTGATGCCAAATCGGCCTCCAGCCCTTTGCTGGCGGGCGCAAGCAGCTATCAAAAGTGGAGCAAAACCGATGTAACCGAACGCGCCGCCGTGTTGCGCCGTGCCGCCGATGCGCTGCAGCAGCAGATGCCGCGCTTTTGCGCGCTGCTGGTTCGCGAGGCCTTCAAGACCTGGGGCGACGCGGTGGCCGAGGTACGCGAGGCCATTGATTTTTTGCGTTACTACGCCAATGAGGCCGAACGCATCATGACCCCCGTTACGTTGCCCGGCCCGACCGGCGAAACCAACACGCTGCGCCTCACCGCCCGCGGCGCCTGGGTCTGCATCAGCCCCTGGAATTTCCCGCTGGCGATTTTTACCGGCCAGGTCGCCGCCGCGCTGGCCACCGGCAACGCGGTGCTGGCCAAACCGGCCGAGCAGACACCGGGTGTGGCTTCGGCGATGGTCGGACTGCTGCACGCTGCCGGTGTGCCCGAAGGCGCGCTGCAATTGCTCCACGGTCCCGGCGAAACCGTGGGCGCTGCGCTGGTGGCCGCGCCGGGTATTGCCGGCGTGGTGTTCACCGGCTCCACAGCGGTGGCCAAAACCATCCACCGCGCGCTGGCCGCCAAAGACGGGCCCATCGTTCCGCTGATCGCCGAAACCGGTGGCATCAACGCGATGCTGGTGGACAGCACGGCGCTGCCGGAGCAGGTGGTCGATGCCGTGGTGCAAAGCGCCTTCCGCTCGGCCGGCCAGCGCTGCTCGGCGCTGCGCCTGCTGTGTGTGCATGAAGGCATCGCCGACAAGGTGATCGACATGATTCGCGGCGCCATGCAGGAGCTGGTGGTGGGCGACCCCGCCGAGCTGGCCACCGATGTCGGCCCGCTCATCGACCGCGAGGCGTTTGACAACGTCCAGCAGCATCTGCAGCGCTTGCGACGCCTGGATTCAGTATCAAAAAGGCCTCCAGCCCTTTCTGGGAAAGCGCATGCAGCTCCTGATTCCATAGCAAATCTGGTCCTGCCCGCCGTCTTTGAAGTCGGCAGCATCGCTGAAGTGAGTGCTGAAATCTTCGGCCCCGTGCTGCAGATCGTGCGCTGGCGCGGTGACCCGGCTGCCGAGATCAACGCCCTCGGCTACGGCCTGACGCTGGGCATCCAGACCCGCATCGACGCGCGCGCCCAGGCGCTGGCCACGGCTGCACAGGTCGGCAATGTTTATGTGAACCGCAACATGATCGGCGCGGTGGTCGGCGTGCAGCCCTTCGGCGGTGAAGGCCAAAGCGGCACCGGCCCCAAAGCCGGCGGCCCGAATTACCTGGCGCGCTTCTGCGCCGAGCAAACGGTGACGGTCAACACCACGGCGGCCGGCGGCAATGCCGCCTTGCTGGCGGGCGTGGCCTGATCGGCCAGGTGGGTCAGTCCGTCCGGCTATCCGGCGACTGTTGCAGCTTGCGGATAAACACTTCCAGCTCGTCAATCGGCAGCGGCTTGCTGAACAGGTAGCCCTGGAAGCAGTGGCAGCCGTGGCGCGCCAGGAAGTCGCGCTGGGCCGCGGTTTCCACCCCTTCGGCCATCACGCCCAGGCCCAGGCTTTGGGCCAGGCCGATGATGGTGCGGGCAATCGCGGCGTCGTTGGGGTCGCTCAGCACGTCCTTGACAAAAGCGCGATCAATCTTGAGCTGGTCCAGCGGCAGGTGTTTCAGGTAGGAAAGCGCGGAGTAACCGATGCCGAAGTCGTCGATGGACAGCGTCACGCCGGCATCCTTGAGAATGCCCATCTTCGCGATGGTCACCTCCATGTCTCTGGCCAGCAGGCTTTCGGTCAGCTCCAGCTTGAGCCGGTGGGCGCTGATGCCGGCGTTGGCGATGGTCGCCATGATCTGCTCGACAAACTCGGGGTGGCGGAACTGGCGCACACTGACATTGATGGCGATGCTGAAGTGCTGGGTTTCGGGTCGCTTCGCCCATTTGCTCAACTGCGCGCAGGAGGTTTCCAGTACCCATTTGCCCAGCAGCAGGATCAGCCCGCTTTCCTCGGCCTGCGCGATGAAGGTGTCTGGCGCCACCAGGCCGCGCTGCGGATGGTTCCAGCGCAGCAGCGCCTCGACGCCGACCATGTGGCCTTCCGGCCCGACCTGCGGCTGGTAATACAGCAGGAACTCGTTGTTGCGCAGGCCCTGGCGCAGCTCGCTGGTCAACGCGGCATTGGCCGTGGCCTCGGCCTGCATGCCGGGGTCGAAAAAACAGATGGTGTTGCGGCCGGCGGCCTTGGCCTGGTACATGGCCAGGTCGGCCTGCTTGAGCAGGTCGCCCACGCTTTGCTGGTGCTGGGTGACCAGCGTGATGCC
>CAMLDT010000019.1 GCA_946479075.1 uncultured Polaromonas sp. | reverse complement strand
GAGGGTGGAACAGGACCGGATGGGATTCCTGAAACGCCTGTCGAACAGCCCGCTCGCGCTTCTCCTGTGTGTTTTAACAGGCGGGCTGGTGGGATGGCTGTTTCCGGCCGTGGGGGGAGAGGCCTTTATTCTGGGTCAGATTTACCTGGCTCTCGTCAACATGGCCGCCCTTCCTTTGCTGGTCGTGGCCACTTTTTTTGGTTTGCGCCAGACCTTGTCGTTGCCGCAGCCTGGCAGCCGGGCCTTGATGATTGTGGCGCTGGCCGTAGGGCTGGTGGTGTCTTGTGCCGTGCTGGGGACAGTTTTTGGCGTGCTGACGGGGCCTGGCCAGAATCTGAGCCCCGCGAGTCGCGAATATCTGGGGGCCCTGGTGCAAAACGCGGGAGGCAACGCGGCCAATGCCGAGATTTCCTTGTACGACTCGGAAGTCCTGACTGAAGGGGCGACTGGCCAGTGGGCGGTCCCCGACAATTTTTTTCGGGCACTTGCTGAAGGCCAGTCATTGGCCATCCTGCTGTGTGCCATTTTGTTCGGGCTTGCATTCGCTGCCCTCGTCAGGTCGCAGAGCAGCTCACTTATGGGGATATTTGAGGCGATCTATCGTGCGCTGGAGTTGATTATTTCGCGGGTCAACACATTCATTCCCGTGCTGGCCTTCGGCATGGCCGCCTATTTTGTGGCGAATACCGATGCCCGGACCGTCCATGCGATGGGTGGTTTTCTAGCTGCATTTTTCGGTTTTGTAGTTCTGCTGGCCGTTCTGGCCACGGCCCTGATATGGAAGAGGTCCGGGCTGTCTTTGAATGTGGTGCTGTCTGCGCTGAAAACGCCGGCCTTGATCAGCCTGACCTCCGCCAGCACAACGGCGACCATTCCCGACACGATAGAAGCCATGAGTTCACGGCTGGGATTTAGCCGCGGGATCGTGGAATTGGTGATTCCGGTTTCTTCGGTATTCATGCGCTCGGGTGCGGCGCTTTATTTCGCACTCCTTGCCGTGTTTGTGGCGAACATCTACGGCCGCCCCGTTGGCGCCGAGGAGTTTTTGCTGATTTGTGTGGGTGCATCCATGGCTGCGTTTGCATCGGCTGGCAACAACAGTCTGGCGGCTGTCGGGTTTGCCAGCATTGTCCTGGCAACGCTCAAACTGCCGGTTGAGGCGGCACTGGCGCTGTTTCTGGCGATCGATCTGGTTTGCGAAGGCCCCCGCAACCTGCTGACACTGCTGTTTGCCTGTGTGCTGATTGTGATGGTCTCCCGAGGCCTTCCTTCCGAGCGTATAGAAGCCCCGGCATCAACGGAGTCCGGGCCGCTGGAGCCCGTCCGTTTCGTCTTTTCCAGGGCAAGTGTCATGCTTGCACTTGCCTGTGTCCTGTTGGTCGCGATATTGATTACGATTGCGGGTGTGGGTGTGGGCATGCGCAAGAGCAAGCTCGAAGCCGGTCCCTATCGACCGTATAGCGTCGGCCCGCCGACGACGTACATCAACAGTTTCGTTTGAGAGCATGATGAGATTTCTAAAGATTTGCGTGGTGGCGTTCGTTCTGGGAGGCCTCGCGGCATGTGGTGCCCTGACAAAAGTGGGTGACTTTTTTTCCAGCAAAGGTAGCCGCCTGGACTGGAAAGGCGTCACGGTTGTGGCGGCCGAGGGGGCCAACTTGAACACCCCGGTTGCCCTGGATGTTGTATTGCTTCGTGATGAGGCGACCCTGGGCATGGTTTCTGCCTTGTCGGCTTCAAAATGGTTTTCCTCCCGGGGTGATTTGGTCAAGACTTTTCCGGAAGGTCTCAGCTACCAGAGCCTGGAGATCGTTCCGGGGCAGACGCTCAAGCTTCCTGCGAGTACGTTTGGTGCGTCGCGGCTGGTCGGGGTGCTGCTTTTTGCGGACTATCTGACGCCCGGGGAGCATCGTGTGCGTGTGGATCAGATGCAAGGCGACATTCTGGTGCAGCTTGGCGCCCGGTCGTTTTCCGTGTCAGCCCAGAAGAGCGAATAAACCGGAAGCTCACCATGAAAAAATACACCAAGACTTTCCGCGTCACCGATGCTGTTGGCAGCCGTGATCATCAGGGGCAACTTCATGTCTAGACCCTCCAGCGTTGAAGACCGTATCCAGTGGCACGAGGGCATGCTGCTGGCGCCGCAGCATTTTCAGCAAGCATCATCCAGAGTGGACTCCCTGGTGGCCTGGCACACGCTGCTGGCTTCGCCGTTTTCCTGGGGCATTCGCCGGCTGAAGTTTGATACCGGCTTGTTGCCGGCCGGCACGGTGAGGGTGCTTCAACTCGAAGCCATCATGCCCGATGGCACATCTGTCAGCCACTTTTCCGACAATGCGTTGCACGGTAGCCTGGAACTCAGTCTGGCGCCGTTTTCCGACGCTTTGGGCAGCGGCCCTCTGGATGTCTACTTGGTTCTTCCCATCACGAGAAACATGCGCGACAAGGGTTCGCCGGCCCGTTTTCGGTCAGTAGCCAGCAATCAGGTGGAGGACGAGGTTTCCGAAGCCCTGCCGGCCGACGTTCCGCGGCTGCTGCCCAACTTGTCGCTCATGGCGGGCAAGGTTCCCTCGGGTTTGTATACCTGGCTGCGTCTTGGTACGGTGTTCAAGGACAACGAACTCATCAAGATGGGCGCTACCCTTCCACCCCTTTTGGAACTGCCGAAAGACGGTGAACTCTGGGAGCGGGTGTCCGCCTTCGTCGGCCAGTTGCGCGGCAAGGCTGCATTTGTCGCCAAACAGACGGCGGTGCCTTCCTCCAAAACCGAAGACCGTCTGGCTTACTTGGAGCAACGTGAGCGCCTGCGCAACCTGATGACCGGCCTGCCGCAAATCGAGGCCGTGTTGCGCACCCCCAGCCTGCATCCCTATCCGCTGTACCTGGCGCTTTGCACCCTGCTCGGGCCATTGAGCATGCTCAAGCCGGGCGCGTTGCCTCCTGTGCCTCCTGAGTACAACCACGCAGATCCACTGGCGGTTCTCAATCCGGTGCTTGAGGCATTGCAAGACTCGCTGCAGGAGATCAGCCAGGAGTATCGTGAGTACAAGTTTGAATACCGGCACGGTGCATTCGAGATTGGCCTGCAGCCCGACTGGCTCGACCGGCAACTGGTTGTCGGCATGCGCGGACAGCCGGAGAAAGACCTCGTCGCCTGGATGCAAGGGGCCATCGTCGGCTCCCAGTCTGCTTATGCCTCGTTGAGAGAGCGGCGTGTGCTGGGTGCACCCAGGTCTCATATTGAGGTGGCGCAGGAGTTGGGTGTGCGCGCCAGTTCCGGCTACACGCTGTTTGCAATCCAGACCAGTGCAGCCCTGACGCTGGCAAACGAACCCCTGATCATCAGCAACTCCGCGGAGAGCGCTTCGGCGCAACGTCCGCAGGAAATGGTCCTTTTCGTCAAGGGTTGAGGCCCGCAGGAGTCAAACGACATGGCACGCCAAAATCGGGACAAGCTGGAAGACGATCATTTGATCAAGCAATTCCGTGCATTCTTTGACGAAGTCTCGAAGGCGCAGCTTCGCGCCATTGAGATGCGCGAGACCGATCCGGATCTGGCAGCCCAGCAGGTCAGCAAGCACCTGGAAAACCTGATTGAACTTCAGACGCTCGAATCAAAACGCGAAGGCAACCGGTTTGAGCTCGAAAGTATTGCCGATGCCCGCTATCTGAAAGCCGCGCTGGCCGATGAAATGCTGCTCAACACGCCGTGGATTGGGCGGGATCACTGGACAGCCCACCTGCTGGAAGCTTCCCTGTTCAGGACCAGCATTGCAGGTGAGCGGGTGTTTGAGCGCATAGAGCAGTTGCTGTCCAACCGGGAGCCGTCGCTGCGCCCGATTGCCAGCCTGTACCTTTCGGCTCTGGCACTTGGTTTTCAGGGCAAATACCGGGGCGCTGGGGAAACCGATCGTTTTGCGGGGTATCGGGAAGAGCTGTTCCAGTTCGTCTACCAGCGCCGTCCCGACTTGTCGGGCAGGGACCGCGTTCTGTCTGATCGCGCGTATGCCAGTACGCTGTCGCACATCGCTCCCCGGAAAATGCAGACCTTGAGCCGGTGGACTGTGATTTTTCTGATGGGTTTTGCCGGTCTCCTTGCCATTTCGGAGATTCTGTGGCTCTGGCAATCCTGGCCGGTCCGCCACGTGCTTCAGGGTGGAAGCACCACCGGAGCGGAAGTTACCAAATGATGACGTTTCCCCGATTCAGCTCAAAAGCGAAAGGCCGGCGATGCTGAGAGATAACCTGTTCCTGGCTTCGCTGGGTGTCCTGATCGTGCTGGTGCTGCTTGCACTGGGGCTGGTGCTGTATTTTGCAATGCGGCGTTCCGCTGTCAAACCAGGCAGCGACCCCAAAATTGTCAAACTGCGCTTCGATTCATTGCGCAGCTCCTTCCGTCAGGCGGTCGAGCTCATCGAGGGCAACATCGCTGCCAGGGGTGAGCGTTACAGCATTCCCTGGGTGCTGGTGCTCAATGAGGGAAAGGACAACCGGCAACTGCCCATTGAACAATCCGGTGTTGCCAGTGCATTAAGTTCGGAGGCGGCCTCGGCTGCGGCAGCCCAGGGCATCTCATGGCATTTCTTCGACAAGGGAATTGTCATAGACATGCAGGGCGCCTACCTGGGCTCGCCCGATGACGAGGATGCTGCGGAGAAGCCGTGGGACGAATTCCTCGGCTTATGCCGCAAGTACCGCCCCCAGCGGCCATTTGACTCGGTAGTGATCACCGTCCCGGCGGACCTGCTGCTTGACAGCAATCCGGATGCGCTGCTGGAGCTCGGCAAGCTGGCCCGGCTGGCGCATCGCCGCCTCTGGCTCGCGCAGAACCGTTTTGCCATGCGGTTTGCGGTTTACGTGCTGGTTTCGGGGTGCGACCAGATCGAAGGATTTTCGCCTTTTGCCCGTGCCTTGCCCGAGCCCATGCGGGCAGGCATCCTGGGCTGGTCTTCTCCCTATGACCTGTCAACCACCTATCAGGATGGCTGGGTGGGAGAAGCTCTGGACAGTGTTGTCAAAACGGTTTCCGACACATCCGCCGAACTTTTCGCCCTCGATTCCGTCAGTGCCGAGACCAGCAAATTTTTCCTGCTGCCGTCGCGCATCGATGCGATCCGGGCGCAGCTTCAGGTCTATGTCGATGAATTGATGCGTCCGAGCGCATACCACGAGCCTTTTTTCTTCCGGGGTATCTACCTGACCGGCGACAGCAGTGAGTCGGCGCAAAAAGCCGGGGTGCTTGATCTCGTCGGCGCCAATGGCGATGCCTCTCAGGAGCCCGCTGACCTGGTGTCGCAACTGATGCGGGAGCCGGCGTTTTTGAGGGATCTTTTCGAGAAAAAGATCTTCATGGAATACGGTGTGGCGCGGCCTTCGCGCCAGCAACTCAGCCGGCCGGCGTTGAGCCGCGCCGCGCGCTGGGGCGCCGTGGTTTTGCTGGGGGGGTGGAGTGTTGGCCTTCTGGTCGCCACTGTCCAGCTCAGCAAACGCAACCCGGAGCTGGCCAAGGCATTGACGCAAATCGAGGCAGACGCGGGTTACCGGGCCAGGGCAAGTGAGCGGGGCGAGTCCATTCCTTCCGACTGGTACCGGGCTAAAACCCTGTCCTTGCTGGCTGCCATCGAAAAGCTCGGAACCGACAGGGCGTGGACGTTCTTCATGCCCGGCTCCTGGGATATTTTTGACAATCTTGATGACCGTGTTGCCGAGCGTATCGAGCGCGAGTTCGGCGAGATCGCCATCAATACCCTCCGACGCGAGCTCTACGCCCGAGCTGCCGACATGACCGGCGTGTCCCAGGACAACAGCACCGGAGAGCTGATCATCGGTGGCGAATGTTCAGCGCCTGCAGGGTTCCTGGCGATTGCCGGCCAGCCCCGCAAAGCGAGCCTGGCCGTGGAAGACCTGGCGGAGTTCTCGGCGCTGCTGCAGTACCTGTCTGCCGTGGAGCGACTGGACCAGGCCATCGTGGCCATGGTCAGGTTGCAGCGGCCTGGGCAGAACGAGGCCAATGACTTGCGTTTGCTCGTGAAATACACCCTGGGCGCCGAACTGCCCGGCAACATGTCGCAAAGTATTCGCTTCTTTCGCGGCAGCGATGCCCCCGGCAGCATCTCCCCGGCAGCCATCAGCGTGATGCACATCCAGCAGGCAGTGCGCTGCAGCCTTGGCAAGGGTGTCGTCGCGCTGGATCAGCGGCTCTTCGCCAACAACGACCTGCTCGTCTCCGAACGCCAGCTGGCTGCGCAAAGTTTGCGCCTTTTCTCGCCCGATGCACGTATCGGCAGCTTCGCCCAGACAGTCGCTGGCTACAAGGACATTCTTGCCGCGATCAAGGAGCAGGAGAGCCTGCTCGCGTCTGGCAAGGGGGGTTGGATGCGTCAATCCACGCTCAACCTTGGCCCGGCTTACGACGCTGCGCTGATGCGTATCACGCAGTCCCGGCGGCTCTTGGGCCCCGAATCAGCAGAACAGGCGCGCCAGCATGCCTTGACGGAGTTCCAGAAATTCGGCGCCGAGTTCTACACCCGTTTTGGGATAGATGGCCAGTCGGGCATTGTGTGGCAGGAAAAGGACGCACGGTTTGTGTTGTCCGCGGATCGGCTGGCGCTGCGAGACGCTCTGACAGGCTTGCTGGCGCAGTCGTTCATGACGCCGCCAAGTGATCGCGAAATTCCCGAGATCGTCGCGCAAAGCATTCTGGTGTGGGACAGCACCAAACTGGATCAGGCGCTGGCCCTGAGTGATGCACACAAGCGCTTCATGGGAGAAAGCCTTGCCAAGTTCCCGCCCGCAACACGGGCCAGCGTGGCGGCATTTGTCAACTTCCAGTTTGCGCGGCTTGTGAGCGACCATGCCATTGATGCCCTGTCGGTCAGCGGGCGGACCGACCCTGGTGCTGTGGCTGACGCCATGGCATTTGATGCATCGCGCGGCCGACTGATCAAGGTGCAGGCCTTGCTGACCGAACTTGGAGCCAGGGGCAAGGCCGACAATTTGCGCAGCCTCATTTCGCAGGACGCCATCGCCCGCCTTCGCCAGGTGGACGACAACCTGAACCAGTCGGACCTTTACGCCATTCGGGGCCACGACTTCAGTTACTGGCTGGGGGATCGCGGCCCCGTGTTGCAGGCCTTTGGTGTGGCGGATGCCCCTGGCCTCATGCAGACGCTCGCGCTGCAATTCAGCCGCGTTGAAACGCTGGGGCGGCAGTCTGAGATTTATCTTGCGTCGCTCGATGGTGCCGTGGCCGAGTCACAGCTCGCACGGCGGTGGCAGGCCATCAACCGTGAGCTTGAGCGTTATCGCCTGAAAAACCCGAACAGCAGTCTGGTGGTCTACGAGCAGTTCCTCGTCACCGTGGGTGCCGATCTTGACCGCGCGAACTGTTCCGAGAAACTCGCGGGCAAATCTCCGGGTGGACGCCCGGCCGACTATTTCGCCGAAAAACACCTGCAGGTCTACAACGCCCTTCTCAAGCGCTGCAATGAACTGCGCACAGGGGAGCAGCGGGAGCAGTGGACGGCATTCTCGGGCGCATTCAATCGCCTGTTGGCTGGCCGCCATCCGTTTGCCCTGCCTGGCGCCCGGGACGCGCAGGACGCAGATTTTGACGACGTGGGTCAATTGCTGAAAAGTTCAGAGCGGATGTCTCGAATTTTCAAGGACACCGCCGCCAGCAGCCGCAACACCGCCTCGGGCCAGGCGGCGCGCCGCTTCATGGAGCAGTTTGACCGGGTCAGGGCTTTCCTTGCGCCGCTCTACCCGGTGGAAGAAGGCGCGGTGGCAGGTTACGACATGGCGGTAGATTTCCGCACCAATCAGTCCGCCGAAATTGAAGGCAACAACGTGATTGACTGGACGCTGGAGGTCGGCTCGCAAACGCTGAAGCTGCGTGATGCACCGCGTCCCTTGCGATGGGAACCGGGAACTCCCATCACGCTGACCTTGCGGCTGGCCAAGGACGCGCCGGTGAATGCCGTGAACGATGCGCAGCAACTTCATATGTCCGCTGATGGAAAAACCGTGTCTTACCGGTTCAACGATGCATGGGCCCTGCTGCGCATGATCCAGCGACAGCGCGAACCCGACCCAGCCGGCCGGGCCGACGGCCGGTCCCAGTTGCTGAGGATGGAGTTTCCGCTGAGTGTCGCGTCTGACAACCCGCGCCTCAATCCCAAGGAAGTTCGTGCCCGGGTTTACATGCGGGTGTCCCTTTCTCCGGTTGGCAAACGCACGCCGGTGTTCTGGCCGGTGGTCTTTCCGACGCGGGCCCCCGAATTCAGTGGCCAGTAGAAGAAGATGATGAAAGAAACTGCAGGTTTCCAGCCCGACATCGAGGCCTTGCTTGCGCCCATCCCCGGTGCTGAGCCGGCGGGCCCCTCGCTGCGTTATGACCCCCTGTACCTGGGCATCCGGCAAGCCCGGGAGGAAGACGATCCCAGCGTGCCCATGGGGGAATGGGAGCGGCCCCTCAAGAAGGCAGACTGGAAAACGGTTTCCGCCAAATGTGTGGAACTGCTGGGCAGCCGATCCAAGGACTTTCAGGCCGCTGCCTGGTTGTGCGAATCCTGGATCCGCATGCATCAAGTTGAGGGTTTCAGTGCTGCGGCTGACCTGCTCATCGGTCTGGTGGAGCGCTTCTGGGACAACGCGCATCCATTGATCGAGGACGGCGATGACGACGCACGCGTTGCGCCCTTCATCTGGATGAATGAAAACCTGCCCCTGGTGCTGAAGCTTCATCTGGTGCTGCTGCATCTGCCGGAGCGCATGCCGTCAGCCGTCAGCCTGGCGGACTGGGACCAGGCACTGATTGCCGACAATCAGAAAAAAGGCGAGGCCAAGGCTGCCTTGAATCCTTCGGAAGCCCCTGCCTTGACGCGCGAAGAGATGAGTGCCGCCGCGACGGGAAAAAATCTGACGGTCCTGATTGCCATGCAAAAGCAACTTCAGTCTGCGTTGGCGAAATGGGACACCCTGACCCGTCTGCTGGACGAAAAAATGAGTGACAACCCGCCCAGCGTGGCCCGCGTCGCGGAAATGTTGAGGCGCATTGAACGGGCGGTGGTGAGCCTGATTGATGGGCGGGTTCCCAATTCGCAGGCAGCCGTCCTTCCTGCCGAGACGCCCGTTGCCGAAGCCGGCCAGATTTATGAGGAGCCCCCCGTGGAAGCTGCAACCCAGACGACAGAAACTCCCGCATCCGCGTCCGATGGCTTGGTGCGCTCCGGCGTGATTGCCAGCCGGGAAGATGCGTATCGCATGCTGGAGGCGGTGGCGGCCTATCTTGAGAAGGCAGAACCACACAGCCCGACGCCCTACCTGGTCAAGCGCGCCGTCACCTGGGGCCGCATGTCGCTGGCCGACCTTATGCAGGAGGTGGTTCGTGAAGAAGGCGACATTGCCCGCTACTTCTCGTTGCTGGGCATCAAGGACTCACGCCAGGATTAGCGCCGCCGCTCCCATTCCTGCAATCCCATTCTGATATCAACATACGCACACCGGAGTCTGTATGGCCACCAAGCTACCGCCCGCAATTGTCACCCCGACTGAATGGAAGGCACGCACTTCGTTGCGGCTGTCCAGCCGCGGTGAGGAAACCAAAACGCTCGACTCGGCCTATACACGCTGGTACAACAGCCGCAGCCAGCCCAACGAAAAGATCGAGGAGATGTACCGCAAGGAATTGCAGGATGCGCTGCAGGTTTATTACAGCAGCCATGGCCGGGACTGGAAGAAAAGTGAGCGCAACAAGGCCAGCAATGGCCTGATGCAGTACATCTTCGAGACGGTCTACAAGGAAAATGCGATCACAACCAAGGGCGTTGAGGCCATCGAGCGCGACAACATCCATTCGCGCTACGGTGTGTTGTACCTGCTGGGCAATATTGATATCAACATGGATTACATGGGCATCACGCTCGAAGGCGTGAGTGCTGTGGGCGGCGCCCTGGCATCGGGCTTTGGTACCAACTACGACAAGCTCAAAGACGTCGACAAGGTGGACAAGGTGGCCTTCAAGGCGTTTGGGGAGGACGTCAGTGTGTCCGACGCCTTCGGGTATGTGTCCAAGCCGGTGCTGGCCGCGGTCAACCCCATTGCTGACAAGATCATGGCTCCCGGCACGGTCAAGCGCACCCATAGGCCGGGGCGCTTGATGATGCCCGAGCCGCACGGTGTGATCAATGGCCGCCCGGTGTTCGGACCGGCTCCGCGACCCTACACCCGTGATGGCAAAGGCCCTCCGCACGCCATTGCCAATATCAACTATTTGCAGTTGACGCCGCGCCCGCTGAGCGCGACTCCGCTGGCCGAGCAAAGTGATTACGGGTTTCCGACCACCAAACGTGCGCTCGAAGCCATGGGCCAGCACAAGGTGGCTGCCATTGCTTTTGCGCCCATCAGCGGTGCCGTGGTGGTGGGCGCCGCATTCTACGACCTGATGGGAAAACTTATTGACGTTCTGAAGTCGCTGGTGACAAGTTTTGTCGACTGGCTGAAAGACAAACTGCTTCAGGACAGCGAATTTCCTTTCACGGTCGGCGCCAGCACGATCAAGGCCCTGATCATGTTCACGGTCAAAAAATGCGCTGCTGCTTCGGTCCCGTTCGTCAGCGCCGGCCTGGACCTGCTGACCGGTTTTGCCCAGACCTTCAAGGCCATCAAGATGAAGGTGGGCGGCTGGCTGGAGCGGCGGAAAATCCGCATCACCGATGGCCACCCGGCGCTGCTGGCCAATCGCATTGAACAATCGATGACCATGGATATTGCGTCGGGTCTCTGGACCATGATCAAGGGCGCGGTGCAGCTGGCACTGGCGGGTTCCGTGCCCGGTGCGCAGAGCCTGGTCGGCGCCATCACCAGTGCAGTCGAGTGGGTGATCAAGTTCGTCATGCGTTTGATCGAGCAGGCCAGCATCAAGATGTTTTTGCTGACCGCCAAGATGCAGTACATGAAGGCCCGGAAACTGACCAAAAAGGATGACTCGGGACACCGGGTGGTGGACACCGTCAATGCCAAAGGCA
The DNA here is from genome assembly GCA_946479075.1 of uncultured Polaromonas sp. Next base: position 16,247 of record CAMLDT010000019.1, on the reverse strand, counting down.
AGAAGAGCCTGATCCACGATCTGGACGCCTTCAAGCGTTTCTATCAGAGCGGATGCAGTGCCAGCCCCATCATTGCCATGCTGACACTGAACTCCGGGATTTGCGGCAGCCAGTGGCAGCTTCAGAGCATGTTCACCGATATGGGCAAGATCAAGGGGAAAACCATCAAGGGTGAGATCGGTCAGAACGAGTTCGACAGCGGCACCAAGTATTTCACCCGGCTCAAGCGTTATGGCAAAAAGTATCTGGGTGATTCAGGCTTCGAGTTCAAGGCAAACCCGGTGATCGCGGGCGACAAGAAGTACATCCAGGGGCTGCTGGACCATGCCAAGAACCACCACACCGAGTCCACCAAAAAGACGCCCGGCAAGGTGTTCGACGGCGTCCTGTCGGCCATCGCGACCTGAGCCGGCGCTGCGTGCCGGGGGACGGGCCGCCGTCAAGGCCTACCAGTCCACCAGGCTCAGGCCGACGCTCAGGACATTGCGGCGGCGGTTGTAGTCGATCAGGCTGTCGCCGTAGCCGCTGAACAGCTGAACGTGGTAACGCAAGGCAGCGCTGTCGGCGATTGCGGTCGAGGCTTTCATCCACTCCAGCTTGACCGAGCCTCGCGCATCGGACTTGAGCGAATGGCGCAGCGTCATGCCCAGGCTGTGCACCTTGTTGATCTGCCAGATGCCGGCCACCTCGGCCCGGCCGATGTAGTCGGAAATGCCCGGGTTGTCGTCACTCCCCGAGGATTCCCGCAGGCGTTGCCAGATGCGGCCCTGCAGCGTCAGGCTTGAGTCGCCACCCAGGTCCTTTTCTGCGGCGCCCATCAGATAGACGCGGTTCCAGCTGCGCGACAGCGGCAGGCTTTGTCCGTTTGATTGATGGGTCAGGCCCAGGCCGCTCAGGCGGTATTTCCAGCCCCCGGGCAGGTCGATCATGTGGGGATAGATGTAGACCACCTCGGGTTCGTGATCGGTGGTCCGGAAGGGGCGGGAGATGCCGCCGTTGAAAAACTGCCAATAACTTTGCTGGGTGTAGCCGACCCAGACCGAGTCGCTTCCAGCCTCATCGCCGCTGGCCGACGTAAGCAGGCCCTTGGCGATCTTGGTGCGCACCGAGAGTTGCAAACGAACCTCGGAGCGCTCGTAGCTGAACGGAGTGGTCACGCTATGCCCCGCCGACGGCGATGACGGGCTGTTGTTGACACTGTCTGATACCGCACCAGCCACAGTGATCGGGCGGTAGCCCCGGATGCCAAAGGTGTCGCAGTCGGTGCCGCGCTGGAGTTCCCAGAAGCGGGACAGCTCGCTGTAGGTCGTATTCCTGCAGCCGATCTGTTTGCCGTCGGGCGCTTCGGTCACCAGGGCCGGCAGCAGCAGGACGTCGGCCGCCTTCTGTCCGGTGTCCGGGTTGGCCGGTGCCCGGGTCATGCTGGGCGGTGGGGCGCCCGGGACAAGCTGTGCGTCGGCCCAGCTTTTGAAGCAGGCCAGTTGCGCGGCGGGTTGCGCGCTCATGGCCTGGCAGGCCTGCCAGCCCAGCCGGTCGCTGCGGTCGGTCAGGGCCGGCACAGGGCCGGCCGTCTGGGCGTGCGCCAGGCCGCCCGCCGCCAGCACCCCCAGCACGGCCAGCGCGCGGAAGGCCGGTGTGGCCAAGGCTACCAGCCTGGAAGTCTTTCCAGCGTGAAGGGCACGTCCGGTGTGTCCGGCGTTGCGTTGTCGCTGGTGTCTTTCCATGTGCCTGTGAATTTTTTTCCGCATGATCCTTCTACCATTTCACCGTTCCAGGTGCCTGTGATGCTGATGCCGTTGGATGATTCGTCCAGCGTCAGGTACCCGTTTTCCAGGTCCCCCGCCAGTTGCGCCCGGGGTGCATGTCCCCCAGCCTGGGCGCTGCCGATTTCCCGCAGAACAAAGCCCGCGAGGCTCTCGCTGAATTCTGCATGCTTTTCCAGGCGCAGCACCGCTTGCGCTGGCAAGCCCGCGGGCGCCGGGGTAAAGCGTACACGCCATTGACCATACAGATGTGGGGCAGACAGCCCGCTTGCCGTCGGACAAACGCCTGATACGCGGGCGGGGCCTGGCACTTTGGTGTCATTTTGGGCGCCAGCCCTTATGCAGCAAGCGCTGATAGCTATCAAAACAAGAGCAAACCGGAGGGAAATGTCAAGCTGCATGGGCTTCCTGTCAGGGGGCGCTTCGGCTGGATTCCGCCAGGCTGAGGGCCTCGGCGCTGTCTGCTGCACGTTTGGCAAACTCGGCCCGCAACGCCCGTATTTTCTCGCGCGGGTCTTCTTTCACGGTGGTTTTGTCCAGCCCCATTTCGGCGATGAAGCGGCTGGGCACGCCAGCCACGGTGTCGCGGCCCTTCTTGCGCCTGCGCAGCCAGTTCACCGCCAGCGTGCGTTGCGCCCGCGTGATGCCGACGTACATCAGCCGGCGCTCTTCCTGCAGGCGCAAGGCCAGATCGTCCGTGTTGCTGCCGTCGTCATCGAGCTTGAAGGGCAGCAGACCTTCGTTGACGCCCGCCAACACGACATGCGGCCACTCCAGGCCCTTGGCGGCGTGCAAGGTGGACAGGGTCACCACGTTCTGGTCGCCTTCGCGTTCGCTGATGGTCGACAGCAGGGCAATGGTCTGCACCACCTCCAGCATGGTTTTGGTTTCAGCGGCCACCACCGCGCCGGAGGTGTCGTCGATTTGCCCGCCGCAGCGCTGGGCCATCCAGTCGCAGAAGTCCATCACGTTGGTCCAGCGGGCGGCGGCGACTTTTTCGCTGTCCTCGCTGTCGTAAATGTGTTTCTCATAGTCGATGTCCTTGAGCCAGGCCGTGAGAAAGGCGCGCGCGTCTTCGGCGCCCACCGTGCGTCGGGCGCGGTACTCCAGGTCGTTGAGGTAACGGCCGAATTCATGCAGCGATCCCACCGCCTTGGCCGGCAGCACCGCACCCAGGGAGTTGCTGAACAGCGACTCGAACAGGCTGAGCTTGTACTGCTCAGCAAAGCTGCTCAGGCCCGCCAGTGTGGTGTGGCCAATACCGCGCTTGGGCGTCTTGACGGCCCGGATGAAGGCGGCGTTGTTGTCGTTGTTGACCATCAGCACCATCCAGCTGCACAGGTCCTTGATCTCGGCGCGGTCGAAAAAGCTTTGCCCGCCCGAGACCTTGTAGGGAATGTTGGCCTTGCGGAAGGCTTTTTCGAAAGGCTTGGCCATGTGGTTGGCGCGGTACAGCACGCAGAAATCTTTCCACTCCTTGTGCTGCCCGCCCTCGGCCTGCAGCGTGCCTTCGACGCGCAGGCTCTGGATGCGTGCCACCACACGTTCGGCTTCATGTTCCTCGCTGTCGCAGTCCAGCACGCGCACCGGCTCGCCTTCGCCCAGTTCGCTGAACAGGGTTTTCGGGAACAGTTTGGGGTTGGGCGCGATCACGTTGTTGGCGGCGCGCAGGATGGCGCTGGTCGAGCGGTAGTTTTGCTCCAGCTTGATGACACGCAGGTTGGGGTAATCGACAGGCAGCTTTTTGAGGTTGTCCAGGGTGGCGCCGCGCCAGCCGTAAATTGACTGGTCGTCATCGCCAACCGCGGTAAAACGCCCGCGTGCACCGACGAGTAGCCTGAGCACCTCGTACTGGGTGGCATTGGTGTCCTGGTATTCGTCAACCAGCACGTGGCCCATGGCCTTCTGCCATTTGTCCCGCACCGCATCGTGCTCCCGCAGCAACTTGAGCGGCAGGCCGATCAGGTCGTCGAAATCCACGCTCTGGTAGGCCGCGAGGCGCTCTTCATAACGCGCCATGATGCGGGCGACCAGCCGTTCCTCGTCGTTGCCGGCCTGGGCTTCGGCCTCGGCCGCATTGAGGCCGCTGTTTTTCCAGGCGCTGATGGTCCACTGCCACTGGCGCGCGGTAGCGGCATCGGTGCTGCCACCGGCGTCCTTGAGGATGCTGGTGACATCGTCGCTGTCGAGGATGGAAAACTGCGGCTTCAGGCCCAGCGCTGCGCCGTCCTGGCGCAGCATGCGCACGCCCAGCGCATGAAAAGTGCAAATCAGCACGCCTTTGGCGGTTTTGCCAATCAGTGTTTTTGCGCGCTCACGCATCTCGGCCGCGGCCTTGTTGGTGAAGGTGATGGCCGCGACCTGCTCGGCCTTGAGCCCGGCCTGGATCAGCCGGCCAATCTTGTGTGTGATGACCCGCGTTTTGCCGGAACCTGCCCCGGCCAGCACCAGGCAGGGGCCGTGCATGTAGTTGACGGCTTCCTGCTGGGCGAGGTTGAGGCCGGTGAGCGGGGGCGAAGCTAGAGAAGGGTGGGACGACATGCAACAACAGGGCGGACGCAATAAGGAGAGGCTGGCAGCGGCCCATCATAGCCAGTCAGTTGCCTGCAAACCGGGGCAGCGACAATACGCTTTGTGCTAAGCATTCTTCTCATCACCTTCCCTTTTTTCGCGCTCGTGCTGTGCGGCTACCTGGCCGCGCGCCGGGGCCTGTTGCCGCAGGCGGCGATTCCGGGGCTCAACACCTTTGTGCTGTATTTCGCCTTGCCCTGCATGTTGTACCGCTTCGGCGCCAACACGCCACTGGCGCAACTGCTCGACGGCAGCCTGGTGGCGGTGTACCTGCTGTGCGCGCTGATCATGGTGGCTTTCACGGTGGCAGTGACGCGCGGCCCGCGGATCGGCTGGAACGACGCCTCCTTTGGGGCGCTGGTGGCGGCCTTCCCGAACACCGGTTTCATGGGGGTGCCGCTGCTGGTCGCGCTCCTCGGCGCGCAGGCCGCGGGCCCAGCGATCTTGACCATTGTGGTGGACCTGCTCGTGACCAGCTCGCTGTGCATTGCCCTGTCCCGGCTGGACTCGGCCGACGTGCATGGCGCGGAAGTTGCGGCGCGCAAGGCGCTGCGGGGCGTCGCGCTCAATCCCATGCCCTGGGCGATTGTGCTGGGCGCCATCTCCTCGGGGCTGCAGATCGCCCTGCCGGCGCCGGTGATGCAGACGGTCGCGCTGATGGCCGACGCCGCCTCGCCGGTGGCGCTGTTCACTATCGGCGCGGTGCTGGCGCGATCCCAGATGAACAGTGTGGAAACGATTGCGCTGAAGGATTACGTGCCGGTCGCGCTGATCAAGCTGCTGCTGCACCCGTTGCTGGTCGGCCTGGTCGGCCTGCTGGCCATCTACGCCGGCCTGCCGCTCAAGCCCTTTGCGCTGACGGTGATCGTGCTGGTGGCGGCCCTGCCCAGCGCCAGCAATGTGTCGCTGCTGGCCGAACGGTTCGGTGCCAACAACGGCCGCATTGCGCGCATCATCCTGCTGTCCACGGTGCTGGCGTTCTTCAGCTTTTCAGCCGCTGTGGCTTTGCTGACCTGAGCGGCCCGGCCGCCGCCGCGGGGACGGCTTTCAGCTCATGATGCCGATCTGCCAGGGCACAAACTCATGGTCGCCCAGGCCCAAAGCTTCGCTCTTGCTGGGTTCTCCCGACGCTGTCCGCAGAAACAACTCGAAGATGCGCTGCCCCATTTCCTCGACCGAGGCCGTGCCGTCCAGGATTTCGCCGCAGTTGATGTCCATGTCTTCTTCCAGCCGGTGGAACATCGGGCTGTTGGTGGCCAGTTTGATGCAGGGCGCGGGCTTGGAGCCGAACATCGAGCCGCGGCCGGTGGTGAAGGCAATGAGGTTGGCCCCGCCGGCAATCTGGCCGGTCGCCGACACGGGGTCAAAGCCTGGCGTGTCCATGAACACAAAACCTGGCGTGGTCACCGGCTCGGCGTAGCGGTACACCGCCATCAGCGGGCCGGTGCCGCCTTTCATCGACGAGCCCAGCGATTTTTCGAAAATGTTCGCGAGGCCGCCGATCTGGTTGCCGGGGCTGACCTGGCCATTGATCTGCACATCGCGGCCCACCGAGTATTCGTCTTTCCACCAGCGGATGCGCTCTATCAGTTTTTCACCGATGGCGCGGCTCGCGGCGCGGCGCGTCAGCGTGTGCTCCACGCCGTAAATTTCGGGCGTCTCTGACAGGATGCCGGTGCCGCCGTGGCGAGCCAGGATGTCCACCGCGGCGCCCAGCGCAGGGTTGGCCGTGATCGACGAAAAACCGTCGGACCCGCCGCATTGCAGGCCGACCATCAGGTGACTGGCGCTCACGGTCTCGCGCCGGAAGGCGTTGGCAGCTGGCAGCAGGGCGCGCACGGCTTCGATGCCGGCCTCAATGGTTTTTCGTGTGCCGCCGCTTTCCTGCATGATGAAGGTGTGCAGCGTGGGGCTGGCTTCCAGCTCCTCCTGGGCCATCAGGCCCTTGAGCTGGTTGCGTTCGCAACCCAGGCCGATGACCATGGCCGCCGCGAGATTCGGGTGGCGCGCATAACCCGCCATGGTGCGGCGCAACAGTTGCATTGGTTCGCCCGTCATCTCCATGCCGCAGCCGATGGAGTGGCTGAAGGCCACCACGCCGTCCACATTGGGGAACTCGGCCAGGCGTTCGGGCGTGAACCACTCCGCGATCTTGTTGACGACCGTGGCCGAGCAGTTCACCGTGGACAGGATGCCGATGAAGTTGCGGGTGCCGACCTTGCCATTGGGCCGCACATAGCCCTGAAAGGTGGCGCGCTGGTCTTCGGGCAGCAACTGCACCGGCTTGAACGCGCTGGCATGCGCGTAGTCCCGGTCAAACTCCCGGAACTCGGTGTTGTGGCTGTGCACCATGGTGCCGGCCTCGATGTCCACATTGGCAAATCCCACGGTCACGCTGTACTTCAGGATCGGCTCGCCCTTGAGGATCTTGCGTGCCGCGATCTTGTAGCCCGCCGGCACCTGGCTGCGGCTGGTAAAGCCCTCACTGGGCACAGCGGTGCCCAGCGCCACGTCCAGCCGCGCCACCACCACGTTGTCCTGCGGGTGCAGGCGGATGACGGGACCGATCATGCGCTTGGTGGTGCTTGAAGGTGTTTCGGTGGCGGCAGGGGTGCTTGGCGTGGCGTGGGTTGTCATAGCGGTTGGGTTCTGGAAAGGGAGGGGATGGCCGGGCGGTGTCGCCTTACTCGGGCTTGACGACCGACTCCTTCACGATGGGCGCCCATTTGGCGATTTCGGACTGGATGTAGCTGCCCAGTTGTTCCGGGGTGCTGGTGCGCACCTCAAAACCCTGGCCCAGCAGCCTGTCGCGTAGTTCGGCGTCCTGCAGCGCCTTGTGGATGTCGGTATTGAGGCGGGCCACGACTTCCTTGGGTGTGCCCGCCGGCGCCACGATGCCGTAGACCAGTTCGACCTCATACCCCGGCAGGGACTCTGCAATGGTCGGCACATCGGGTGCCAGTGAGCTGCGCTTGGCGCTGGTCAGGCCGATGGGTGTGAGCCGGCCGGATTTGAGGTAGGGCAGGGCAGAGGGGGTGCCGACCATGGCCAGCTCGATTTGCCCGCCCAGCACGTCGTTCAGCGCCGGTGCGGCGCCCTTGTATGGAACATGCACGATTTTTGTGCCGGCGCGGTTATTCAGCAGTTCGCCCCCCAGATGCAGCGGTGTTCCCGAGCCTGAGGAGCCAAAGTTCAGCTTGCCCGGATTGGCCTTGGCCAGGGCCACCAGGTCCTTGAAGTTTTTCGCGGGCACGGACGGATGGGCCACCAGCATCAGCGAAGAAGACGCGACCAGCGTGACCGGCGTGAAGTCCTTGACGGTGTTGTAGTTGAGCTTGGGGTACATGGCCTCATTGATGGCCTGGGTGCCCACCATCATGATGAACAGGGTGTAGCCGTCCGCTGGCGATTTGGCGACCATCTCCGCGGCCAGGTTGGTGCCGGCGCCCGGCTTGTTGTCGATCAGTACCGGTGTTCCCAGCGAGGTGCTGAGTTTCTGCCCGATCCCGCGTGCCAGGATGTCCGATGGCCCTCCCGCTGCAAACGGCACGACCAGCCGAACCGGTTTGTCGGGCCAGGCGGCATGAGCGGACACTGCGGACAGCGCCGCTGCGGCCGTCAGCGCCGCCATCGCGGCACCGGATGAAACCTGCGCAAGCATTTTGGAAAAAGCCATGTTTTTGTCTCCTGATGAATAAAGAACTGCGGTGAAAAAAGAATTCAGAACGCGTGGGTAGGCAGCGTCCCGCTGGCGAACTCGCGCAGGCGCTCGGCATCCGGCGCATAACCCAGGCCGGGACGGGCAAGCTGGTCCCGGCCGATGGCGCCGTTCACGGGCGCCAGCGGCTGGCCGCAGACATCCCGCGCCAGGTAGCGGTTGGACATGCTGAAGCCCCAGGCCACCTCGCGCAGGGCAAAGCCGGCGTGTGCCGTTGCCGCTGCGGAAATCGTGGTTTCGGCCACCTTGCAGGCCAGGTTGACCTGCATGCCCAGCCTCAGGCACAGGCGGCCGGCTTCCACCAGCGCCTGGGTGCCCCCCAGCTTGATGAGCTTCAGGCTGACGCCCTGCGCGGCCTGCGCCTGCTGGTGTGCCGCGATATCGTTGATGCCGTGGATGGATTCGTCGGCGCACAAGGCCAGGCCACTGGCGCGGTGCAAGGCCGCCATGGCGTCCACCTCGCCCGCCGGGAAGGGTTGTTCCAGAAACGCCATGCCGTGGGCCACGCCCCTGGTTGCGATGGCGCCGGCCGCCTCGGCCGACAGCGACTGGTTGGCGTCTGCCGACACCACATCACCGGAAAGGGCCTGGCACAGCCGGCGGACGCGCTGCAGGTCAGCTTCAAGCGCACCCGCACCGACCTTGATTTTCCATTGCCGGTAGCCCTCGCGCCGCAGCCTGGCGGCTTCCTCCAGTTCCGCCTCCACGTCGCCAGACGCCAGCATGTGCAGCATCTCGATGCGCTGCGTGCAAGCGCTGTGATCTTCCCCGGCCAGCAGCGCGTGAAGCGGCAGACCGGCGCGCTGGGCCAGCAGGTCCATCAGCGCGGTTTCGATGCACGACTTGGCCGAAGGGTTGCCATACAGGATGCTGTCCAGAAGGCGGGGAATGGCGGCGGCACCCGGGACGGCTGCGCCGGTCAGCCGCGACGCCAGGTACTGGGTGCTGGCGTCAATGCTGCCCAGGGTTTCGCCGGTCATCAGCGGCGCGGCGCTGGCTTCGCCCCAGCCTTCGCGCCCCTCTTCGTCGGTGATGCGCACCAGCAGGGTTTGTGCATGCGTCAGGACCTCGCCGGCCATCTTGATCGGCTTGCCCATGGGCACCTCCAGCGGGTGCAGGTGGATGCGGGTGATTTGCATGGCGGCTGGTATCAGCGGGTGCTGCGTGGCATCACGCGCGCTGCGGCGCTGCCTGTGGTCGCAGGTCGAGCACGTCAAACGCTGCCTTCAGGCGTTTTTCATAGGCGGCGCGTTCGGTGCCCGCACGCTCGGCCGGCCACTCCATGAAGCCGGCGCCGGCTTTCATGCCGGTTTTGCCTTCTTTCAGGTTGGCAGCGACACAGTCGGCCAGCACCTCGGTGTTCGACAGCGAAGGGTAAATTTCCACACTGGCGTTGGCCATGCTGTCCCAGCCGGAAATTTCCTTTTGCAGCACCGGGCCGGCAGCCGCGTAACGAAAGCCGAAGCTGTAGCGCACGGCGGTGTCCACGTCGGCGGCAGAGGCGATGCCGCGGTCGATCAGCGACAGGGCTTCGCGCATCAGCGCGTGCTGGATGCGGTTGGCCAGGAAACCCGGGATGTCCTTGCGCACCAGCACCGGTTTTTTACCGACGCGGCGATACAGTGCGCAGACGGCCTCGCCCAGTGCCGGGTCGGAATCCTCGCCGAGCACCACTTCGACCAGCGGTACCAGGTGGGCTGGCATGAAATAGTGCGCGTTGAACATCCGGCTGCGGCTGGCCAGGCCGGCGGCAAGGCGGGAAATCGGAAAGCCCGAGCTGTTGGTGGCCAGCGGAATGCCTGCCGGCACGCGGCTGTCCAGGGATTCAAAGATGGCTCGCTTGAGCGCGAAGTCCTCGGTGACGGTTTCAATCACCAGCGTGACGCCCTGCCAGTCCTCCCAGTGGTCGATCTCGCCGGCTGCATGCGGCCGGGCGTCGGGTGGGGCGCCTGACAGCTGGCTGGCGGTCGCCAGTGCCGCCCCCAGCGCGGCCTGTGCCTTGTCGCGGCTGCGGCCCAGCACCACCACTGGCACGCCTGCCTCGATGAATCCGGCGGCGATGCCGACACCCATCGTCCCGCTGCCCAACACCACAATCCTGTCCATTCTGCTTTGCTTCCCGGGATTCACCCATCACGCCGATATCGGCTGCTTGACTTTACTTATCCGGATATGTAAAATTAAACGATTTGATCTTGCAATCCGGAATTGGAAATATTACATTACTTTAGCTTGTAAAGCTACCCGTGACTCAGCGCCAACCGTTTTGAGGTTGTCCGCATAAGTTGAAAATTCGATTCAAACAAACAGGAGTTTTTTGTGTACAACCCCTTCCAGAAGCCGGAACTCATCAAGGCCGAAGTTTTCATGTCCATGCCGGCCAAGTTCCGCAAGAAGCAACGTTCCGGCTGGTCCGACCCGAACCGCCAGGGTGCCGAGGTGGAATGTTTTCTGGAAGGCCCGTCCTTCGACCGCGAGGGCAACCTGTGGTTTGTCGATATTCCGTTTGGCCGGATCTTCCGCATCTCCAAAGCCGGCGAGTGGGAACTGGTCACCCAGTACGACGGCTGGCCCAATGGCCTGAAGTTCCACAAGGACGGCCGCGCCTTCATCACCTGCTACAAGCAGGGCCTGCTGGTGCTGGACACCAAGACCGGCAAGATCGAGAACGCCCTCGGCAGCATGTACAGCGAGAGCTTCAAGGGACTGAACGACCTGCATTTCGCCTCCAACGGTGACCTGTACTTCACCGACCAGGGCCAGACCGGCATCGCCGATCCGACGGGCCGGGTCTTTCGCCTTAGCGCCGACGGCCGTCTTGATCGCCTGGCCATCAATGTCCCCAGCCCCAACGGCATCACGCTCAACACGCAGGAAAAACACGTGTTCGTCGCGGCCACGCGCTCGCAGCAGATCTGGCGCCTGCCGCTGATGGCCGACGGCAACGTCTCCAAGACCGGCGTGGCGATCCAGCTGTCGGGTGGCGCCGCCGGCCCGGACGGCATCGAGATGGACTCTGAAAACGGCCTGCTGGTCTGCCACCTGGGCGTGGGGATCTGGCGCTTTGACAACAACATGCTGCCCACACACCTGGTGTACTCGGAAAACAAGCACCACCATCACCTGGCCAACCTGTGCTTCGGCGGCGAAGACGGCAAGACCCTTTACATCACCGAGTCGATGTCGGGCGATATCCTGACGGCGCGGATGCCGGTGGCCGGCAAGAAAATGTATGGCCTTTCCTGAGACCGAAAGCGCCGGGCCGGCAGAGGTGCCCGCGCAGCCCAAAACGCTGCACGGCCGTCTCGCCGAGTCGCTGATCCGGCGCATTCGCGCGGGTGAGTGGCCGGTCGGCAGCTCGCTGCCTTCCGAAAAAGTCCTGGCAGAGGAAGCCCAGGTCGGCCGCCACACGCTGCGCCACGCGCTCAAGACCCTGCATGAGCGCGGTTTCATCGAGCTGCGCCAGGGGGCGGCCGCCAAGGTCATCTCCTGCACCCGGCCGCGCGTCTACAGCCAGGACTTCAACACCTTGCGTGACGTGTTGCGTTATCCCAGCAACACCGTGCGCGACAACAAGTTCGAGCGTTATGTGGAATGCGACCTGTCGCTGCAGCGAACGCTGAAGGCGCCGCTGGGCGCCTCGTGGTACCAGATTGGCGCGATCCGCCGGGATGAACATTCGGGCCTGCCCATGGCCTGGACCGACATTTACATCCTGGGCAAGTTCGCCAGGGTCACGAAGCTCAAGAACCACGAGAAGGAAATGGTGTTCGAGCAGATCGAACGGCATTTCGGCGTGGGCATCGAACGCGCCGAAGTCGAGATTTCCGCCGCGGCGCTGTCCCCGGACCATGCCAGCTACCTGGAAGTGCCAGAGGGAACGCCCAGCCTGGTCATCGTCCGGCGTTATTTCGACGGCAAGGGCGATCCTTTCGAAGTCACGGTGACGCGGCACATTGAAAACCGCTTCACTTTCAGCATGGAGCTGCGCAGCGTGACGCGCACCAATGGCTCCCATCTTTCCTAAAAACCGGAGACAAAGACATGACCTTCCCGACCCCTGAAACACGCCGCCCGACACGACGTCTGGCGCTTTTGGCCCTGACCCTGGCCATGGCCACCGCCGCCGGCACCAGTGCAGCGGCCGCCTATCCCGAGAAAATGGTCAAGATGGTCATCGGTTATGGCCCCGGCAGCTCGACCGACATCATCGGCCGCATCGTGGCCCAGGGCCTGGCCGAGATGTGGAAGCAGCCGGTGGTGGTGGAAAACCGCCCGGGCGCCGCCGGCAACATTGCCGCCGACATCGTCGCCAAAAGCCCCGGTGATGGCTACACCATCCTGTTTGCACAAAACGGCCTGGCCATCAGTGTGGCGTCGAATCCGGCCTTGCCCTTCAATGGCCAGAAAGACCTGATTCCCGCTGTCGCCGTCACGGCCACACCGCACATTCTGGTGACCAACACAGCCTCCCCGGTCAAAAGCGTGGCCGAACTGATTGCGCTGGCCAAGGACAAGCCGGGCAAGCTGAACTTCGGCTCATCGGGCATCGGCAACTCCGACCACATGGCCGGTGAGCTGTTCAAGGCGCTGACCGGCGTGCAGGCCGTGCACGTGCCCTACAAGAGCGGCTCGCTTGCCGCCACCGACCTGATGGGCGGCCAGCTGGACTTTTATTTCGCCGGCATGCCGGTGGGCCTTCCGCAGTACAAGGGCGGCAAGCTCCATGCGCTGGCCGTCACCGGCGCGTCGCGTTATGCCGGTGCGCCCGAGCTGCCGACCATGCAGGAAGCCGGCGTGAAGGACTATGAAATGACCCTGTGGCAGGGCGTCTTCATGCCTGCCAGCACCCCGGCCGATGTGGCCGAAACGGTAGGCGCCAGCGTGCTCAAGCTGCTGGAAGACCCGGCCATGCGTGAGCGCATGGCCAAGGCCGGCGCGCAGATTGCGCCGCTGCCGCGCGCCCGCTTCACCGAGATGTACCTCAAAGACATCGACCGCTGGAAGCGCGTCATCACCTCGGCCAACATCAAGCTGCAATAAGCCGCGGCAGGCGGGACCCGTGGCCTAGATGGCCAGCGGATCCACGTCGATGGCCCAGCGGATCAGGCTTTTGAAGTCGCCCTGTTGCCGGGTCTGGTGCAGCAGCGGCTGCCAGGCGGCCAGGAAACGCTGCAGCGCTGCCCGTGACGGGCTTTCGACCAGCATCTGCGCGCGTTCGATGTTGGCCACGCGCTGGATCGTCATGGGCACGGCCGGGTAGGGCGTCACGGCCTCCCCGCCGGGCAGCGCCTGGGCTTGCGCCGCAGCGGCGGCGGCGTTGAGGAAACCTTGGGCCACCGCTTGTTCCCGCGCCTCCGCACGCACCAGCGCCGAAAAGCCGAAGGGCGCCATGCCGGCGGCTTCGCGCTCCTGCAGCTCCTGCGTCGCAAAGGCCGGGTAGTCGTGTTTTTTCAGCGCCGCAAACAGCGGGTGCTGGGGATGAAAGGTCTGCACCCACATCTCGCTGGCTTCACCGCGTTCGGCATCGCGGCCGGCGCGCCCTGCGGCCTGCATCAACAGGCCGAACAGGCGCTCGGGCGCCCGGAAGTCGCTGGAGAACAGGGCACCGTCCGGGTTGATGGCCGCGACCAGCGTGATGTGGCGGAAGTCGTGGCCCTTGGCGATCATCTGCGTGCCGACCAGCACATCGACTTCGCGCGCATGCACGCTGGCCAGCTGCGATTCGAGCGCGCCCTTCAGGCGGGTGGTGTCGGCGTCGATGCGGGCGATGCGCAAGGCGCTGCCGTCCGGTCGTGTGACGCCCGCCAGTAGTTCGGCGATGTGTTCTTCCAGGCGTTCCGTGCCTTTGCCCAGCGGCGCAATGTCGATGTTGCCGCAGGCCGGGCAGGCGCGCGGCACCCGTTCGGTGAAGCCGCAATGGTGGCAGCGCAAGGTGCGGTCCATCTTGTGGAAAACGCGAAAGGCGCTGCAGTGCGGGCACTCGCTTTTCCAGCCGCAGTCGTGGCAGGCCAGCACCGGGGCATAACCGCGCCGGTTCAGGAAAATCAGCGATTGCTCGCCGCGGGCGATGCGCTGGGCCATGGCGTCCAGCAGCGGCGGCGCAATCGTGCAGTGTCTGGGCTGGTGGTTCATGTCCACCACGCGCACCTGGGGCAAGCTGCCGTGCAGTTCGCTGGCGCCTATGCGTTCGCTCATGGTCAGGCGCTGGTAGCGGCCTGTGACCGTGGCCTGCCAGCTTTCCAGCGACGGGGTGGCCGAGCCCAGCAAAACCCGGCATGGCCCATCGGCGCTGGCCGCCTTGGGTTCGGCGTTGTTCACCGCGGTCGCCGGGTCACCTGAGTCTGAGGGAGCGCTTTCGATCATCGCGCGGTACACCGCCAGGTCCCGCGCCGAATACCGCGCGCCTTCCTGCTGCTTGTAGCTCGGGTCGTGCTCCTCATCAACAACGATCAGGCGCAGCCGGGGCAGGGACGCAAAAATCGCCATGCGGGTGCCCAGCACCAGCCTGGCCTGGCCGGCGTGGGCCGCCAGCCAGCTCTTGAGCCGTTGCGCCGGCGTCAGGCCGCTGTGCAGCGCCACCACCTGTGCCTTGCCGAGGTGGGCGAAGCGTTCTTCGAAGCGCGATTGCAACTGCGGCGTCAGGTTGATTTCGGGCACCATCACCAGCACCTGGGCATCCGGGTCCTGCGCCAGCACCCGGGCGGCTGCGCGCAGGTACACCTCGGTTTTCCCGCTGCCCGTCGCGCCAAACAGCAGGGCGGGTCGCGTATCGGCATCAAATTCGGCGATAGCCCTTGCCTGCTCTGCGCTGAGCGCTATCAAATCAGTAGTATCTGGTATGCCCGGCGCAAGGGCTGCCGGCCGCTTCAGCCGGCGCGCCAGCTGTACGGTGCTCAGTTCGCGCAATTGCGGCGGCAGCGCAGCCAGCGCCACCTCGCCAATCGAGCGCTGGTAATAAGCGGCGGTAAAGGCCACCAGCCGGCGCCAGGTGGCCGACAGCGGCGCCAGGCCGTCCAGCGCGCCCAGCACGCTTCGCGCCTGCGACAGCGGCAGGTCACCGCGGTCCGGCAAGAGCTCCCAGACCACGCCCAGCACCTCGCGTTTTCCCAGCGGCACCCGCACCAGGGTGCCGGGTTGCAGGGGAAGGTCGCTGGCATAGGTCAACGCACCGGCCACTTGGCTGTGCGCCGGGGTCGCCACCACAATGCCGAGCCAACAGGTCATGGACACTGGCGCGGGCGATTACGTAAAAAGGCGTAAGTGCTGAGATACATTTTCGGAAAACGCCGTAAGTACTTGATTTCAAACTACTTTGAAGCTGATCCAGAGTTTCTGTGGATAACTTTGTTGATAGATTGCGTCAGGGCCTGCCCAAGCCTTGTAAATCAAGGCTTTTCTTAAATTGCCCGCAAAAAAAGCATTTTAAAGAAGCTATATGAATCAAGCACTTAGCGGCGCTATGGGTTTGATAGCGCAACCGCCTTCTTGACCCCGGTCATGTCGCACCGCAGCACGAATTTTGTGAATAAGTCTTGCCCCCGGCGCCCGGTTTTGTGCTACCAGTGGCCGAAATTCACTCAATGCGGCGTGCCGGTCCGCATCCTGCGGGAATAGGTGTGCACGGCGCGCACCAGCACCTCCACACTCTCGGGCGGGGTGTGCTGGCTGATGCCGTGGCCGAGGTTGAAGATGTGGGTCGGGCCCTGGCTCTGGAGGTCCGCATGCGGCTGGCCGAAACTGTCCAGCACGGCGGCCACTTCTTTTTCGATCTGCGCCGCCGGGGCAAATAACACGTTCGGGTCGAGGTTGCCCTGCAGCGCCATGCGATCACCGACCCGCGCGCGTGCGTGCGCCAGGTTCACCGTCCAGTCCAGGCCCAGCACCTCGCAGTCGAGGCCGGCCATCTGCTCCAGCCACTGGCCGCCGCCCTTGGTGAACACCAGGCGGGGAATGATGACGCCTTCATGGCTGCGCTTGAGCTGGCCCAGCACACGCTGGGTATAGGCCAGGCTGAAGGTCTGGAAGGCCGCGTCGGCCAGCACGCCGCCCCAGCTGTCGAAAATCATCACCGCCTGGGCGCCGGCCTCGATCTGGGCATTCAGGTAGGCGGCGACGGCGTCGGCGTTGATCGCCAGCATCTTGTGCATCAGGTCCGGGCGCTGGTACAGCATGGTCTTGACCAGCCGGTAGTC
>CAMLDT010000018.1 GCA_946479075.1 uncultured Polaromonas sp. | reverse complement strand
GCGCCGGCCACCGTGTGCACCGTGCGCTCGGTGTAGCCCTGGCGTCGAGCATGCGCGCGCAAGGCATCGGCAAACTCCTGCACCAGCAGCGGCTCGTCGCCATGCAGGGTGTAGAGCGGCTTGAGGCCGCGCTGCAGGTGCTGGTCAAGCTGGTGGGGCGCGAGCTGCATGGGCGGTTTACAGCGTTTTCACTGCTGCCAGTCGCCTGAGCACCTGCTGCACTGCGTCGCTTTGCATGTCGCGGTAGAGCAGGGCTTCCTCGGTTTCCTTGGCCAGCACCGCGGACTCGTTGAAGGTGATGTCGCGGGTCAGCAGGATCTCGGTGGGCGGGATCAGGATCTTGCCCGCCAGGGTACGCAGCCGGAAGCTGAAACGTGTGCGCAGCTGGAACTCGCGCACCTGCCCGGCGGCATTGACGCCGACCACGACTTTTTCGCGCTGGTCCGTCACCACGTCAAAGATCACGTCGGCCTGCTCGATCAGGCGCGGATCGCGGATCACTTTCACCGTGCCACTGGCTTCGAGGTTGCGGTTGAGCTCGGTCCCCAGCGCCGAGCCTTCGCCGACGGTGTTGAACAGGGTCTTGAAGGCATAGTTGGGCGCCTTGCGCAGCGCAAAGCCGCAGGCGCTGAGCCCGGCAGACGCTGCGGTAGCCAGCAGGAAAACGCGACGTTGCATGAGGCTTCCCTTCAGATCTTCAGATGACGATGTTGACCAGGCGGCCCGGCACCACGATAACCTTTTTCACGGGCGCGCCGGCGGCCTGTTTCACAAAGGCCTCCGATGCCAGCGCCGCCGCCTCGATGGTGGCCTTGTCAGCGCCGGCCGGCACCGTGACCGCGCCGCGCAATTTGCCGTTGATCTGCAGCACCAGCTCGATCTCGTCCTGCACCAGCGCGCTGGGGTCCACCTCGGGCCAAGGAGCGTCGAGCAGGCCGCCCTGGTCTTTGGCAAAACCGAGCTCGTCCCACAAGGCGTGCGCCACGTGCGGCGTGGCCGGGTAGAGGCAGCGCAGCAGGATGCCCATGCCTTCACGCAGGGCAAACGCCGCGCCGGTCGAGGTCTGGCCCTTGAAGTCTTCCAGCGCGTTGAGCAGCTTCATCGCGCCCGACACCACGGTGTTGTACTGCATGCGCTGGTAGTCGTAGTCGATCTGCTTGAGCACGGTGTGGATGTCGCGGCGCAGTGCCTGCGTTTCCTTATCAAACTGGGCTCCAGTCCCCGTGGGATGGGCGTTAGCAGCTCCCAAATTCATAGCATCCAGCTTGACGCCGAAGTTCCAGATGCGGCGCAGGAAACGGTAGGAACCCTCGACGCCGGCGTCGTTCCACTCCAGCGTGGCCTCCGGTGGCGAGGTGAACATGGTGTACAGGCGCGCGGTGTCGGCGCCGTATTTCTCGATCAGGTCCTGCGGATCGACGCCGTTGTTCTTGCTCTTGCTCATGGTGCCCACGCCTTCGTAAGTCACCATCGAGCCGTCCTTCTTCAACTTCGCGCCGATCACCTTGCCGTTTTCGTCGTGCACATCGTCCACATCGGCCGGCCAGAAGTACTCGATGCCGCCCTTGTCGCCCTTGCGCGAATAAATATGGTTGAGCACCATGCCCTGCGTCAGCAGCTTGGTGAAAGGCTCGTCGATCTTCACCAGGTCCAGGTCACGCATGACCTTGGTCCAGAAGCGCGCATAGAGCAAATGCAGGATCGCGTGTTCGATGCCGCCGATGTACTGGTCCATCGGCATCCAGTAGTTAGCACCTTCGGCCACCATCTTGTTGTCGTTCTTCGGGTCGCAGTAACGCATGAAGTACCACGAACTGTCCACAAAGGTGTCCATGGTGTCGGTCTCGCGCCGGGCCGCCTTGCCGCAGACCGGGCAGGTCACACCGGCGTGAAAACCTTCATGCTTGTGCAGCGGGTTGCCGGAGCCGTCGGGCACGCAGTCTTGCGGCAGCACCACCGGCAAGTCCTTTTCGGGCACCGGCACCGCGCCGTGTTCGTCGCAGTGGATGATGGGAATCGGTGTGCCCCAGTAGCGCTGGCGGCTCACGCCCCAGTCGCGCAGGCGCCAGGTGGTTTTTTTCTCGCCCAGGCCCTTGGCGGCCAGGTCGGCAGCCACGGCATCGACCGCGGCCTTGAAGGTCAGGCCGTCGTACTTGCCGGAGTTGATCGCGACACCTTGCTGCTTGTCGCCATACCAGTCGGCCCAGGTCTCCAGGCTGTAGGTTTTGCCGGGCACATCGGTGACCTGCTTGATCGGCAGCTTGTATTTCTTTGCGAACTCGAAGTCGCGTTCGTCGTGCGCAGGAACACCCATGACCGCGCCGTCGCCGTAACTCATGAGCACGTAGTTGCCGACCCAGACCTCGACCTGGTCGCCGGTCAGCGGGTGCGTGACGAAGAGGCCCGTCGCCATGCCCTTTTTTTCCTGCGTGGCGAGTTCCGCTTCGGTGGTGCCGCCGGACTTGCAGTCTTCGATGAAGGCGGCGAGTTTCGGGTTGGGGGCGGCCGCATGCACAGCCAGCGGGTGTTCGGGCGCGACGGCGCAGAAGGTCACACCCATGATGGTGTCGGCGCGCGTGGTGAAGACGTACATCTTCCCCTCGCCGATCAAGGCACCGGCGCCGTCCCTGATTTCATGCGGGAAGGCAAAACGAACGCCTTCGCTTTTACCGATCCAGTTTTCCTGCATCAGCTTGACGCGTTCGGGCCAGCCCGGCAGCTTGTGGCTGACGCTGTCCAGCAGCTCTTCGGCGTAGTCGGTGATCTTCAGGTAGTAACCCGGGATCTCGCGCTTTTCGACCACCGCGCCGGTGCGCCAGCCCTTGCCGTCGATGACCTGCTCGTTGGCCAGTACGGTCTGGTCCACCGGGTCCCAGTTGACGACCTGGGTCTTGCGGTAGGCGATGCCTTTTTCCAGCATCTTCAGAAACAGCCACTGGTTCCATTTGTAATAACTCGGGTCGCAGGTGGCGACCTCGCGCGACCAGTCGATGGCTAGCCCCATCGCCTGCATCTGCTTTTTCATGTAGGCGATGTTGTCGTAGGTCCACTTCGCCGGCGGCACGCCGTTTTTCATGGCGGCGTTTTCGGCCGGCAGGCCGAAGGCGTCCCAGCCCATGGGCATGAGCACGTTGTAGCCCTTCATGCGCAGGTAGCGCGTGAGCATGTCGTTGATGGTGTAGTTGCGCACATGGCCCATGTGCAGCTTGCCGCTGGGGTAAGGCAGCATGGAGCAGGCGTAGTACTTCTTTTTGGACCCGTCTTCGGTGACGCGGTAGGCGTCAGTGGCGTTCCAGTGGGTTTGCGCACTGCGCTCAACGTCGAGGTGGTTGTATTTGTCTTGCATGGCGCGCGAAAAGGGAAAGGAGGGGCAGCATGGCGCTGCGGTTGCAGGGATTTTAGGCGCTGGCCGCGCCTTTGCCGGCGCGCACGGCTTCAGGGCCGGGCGGGAACGCCCGGGCTTGCGGCGACCGGGGCATCTGCCACAAAGCCGATGCGGTTCAGGCCGGCTTTTTGCGCAATGCCCATGACCTCGACGATGCGGCCATAGGGCACGGCTTCGTCGGCACGCAACTGCACTTCGGTGTCCGGGTTGCGGGTGGCGCTTTGCGCCAGCTTGCGCGCCAGCTCGCCGGCAGACACGGGCTGGTCGTCCAGAAAGGCCTGACCGCTTTTATCCACCACCAGGGTCACGAACTGGGGTACCTCGCCCGGCTGGGCGGCATCACTTCGGGGCAGGTCCAGCCGGATGGAGCTGGCCAGCAGCGGTGCCGTGATGATGAAAATCACCACCAGCACCAGCATCACGTCCACCAGCGGCGTGACGTTGATCTCGCTCATGGGCTGGGCGCCGGGGCTGCGCGCAAGCCGCCCAAAAGTCACGGTGACCGCTCCACTTGGCCGCCCTCGGGCGCCAGCGGCGACAGCGAAGGGCCGCCCCGAGCGGAGCCAGCCCCCTCGGGGGGCAGCGACGTACACGAAGTGACAAGCGTGGGGGCCAATAACTCGCGCAAATCGTAGGCAAAACCTTCCAGGTCGGCCTCGATGCGGCTGATGTTGCGCCCGAAGATGTTGTAAGCCAGCACGGCCGGGATGGCGACCGCGAGGCCCGCGGCCGTCATGATCAAGGCCTCGCCGACAGGGCCGGACACCTTGTCGATGGTGATCTGGCCGGCGGCGGCAATGCCAACCAGCGCATGGTAGATGCCCCAGACCGTGCCGAGCAAGCCGACAAACGGCGCGGTGGAACCGACCGTGGCCAGCAGGACCTGGCCGTACTGCAGCTTGTGAAGCACGGCATGCAGCGCATCCCGGAGCAGGCGCGTCAGTTGCTGCGAGCGGTCGCCGGCCGAGGCCAGGGTGCCGGGCGCCTGCAGGCCGGTGGCGGTGATCAGCGGCAGCACCAGCGCCTCGCGATCAAAGGCAGCGACTTTTTGCTGTGCATCGGCGATGGCCGGCGACTGCCAGAACACCGCCGTGCTGCGCGCCACATCGCCGCTCGCCCGCCGCAGCAGCCAGGCTTTCCACACAATGACCACCCAGCTGCCCACCGACATCAGCAGCAGCAGCGCGGCGACCAACCCGGTCACGGCGTCGCCCTGGGTGATCAATGTGAACACGGGGCCTTCGCGCGCGTGGCGGCGTTCATTTGAGGTTCAGGACGTCGAACATGTCGAACAGGCCGGAGCGCTGTCCGGCCAAAAACCGCGCGGCGCGCAGGCTGCCCTGGGCGTAGGTCACGCGGCTGGAGGACTTGTGGGTGATTTCGATGCGTTCGCCGATGCCGGCAAACAGCACGGTATGGTCGCCGACGATGTCACCGCCGCGGATGGTGGCAAAACCGATGGAGGACGGGTCGCGCTCGCCGGTGACGCCTTCACGGGCATACACGGCGCAATCTTTCAGGTCGCGGCCCAAGGCCCCGGCAATCACTTCGCCCATCTTGAGCGCGGTGCCGGACGGCGCATCGACCTTGTGGCGATGGTGGGCCTCGATGATCTCGATGTCGTAACCGGTGCTCAGCGCCTGGGCGGCCATCTCCAGCAGCTTGAGCGTGACATTGACGCCGACACTCATGTTGGGGGCCATGACGATGGCGATGTCTTTGGCGGAGGCAGCGATTTCTGCCTTCTGCGCATCGGAAAATCCGGTGGTGCCGATGACCAGCTTGACGCCGAGTTCGCGGCATTTGGCCAGGTGCGCCATGGTGCCTTCCGGCCGGGTGAAATCAATCAGCACCTGGGCGCCGCTCAGGCCGGTGGCCAGGTCGGCCGTGACGGTCACGCCGCTGGTGTGGCCCAGAAAGGCGGCGGCGTCCTTGCCCAGGCCGGGGCTGGCGGCCACGTCCAGCGCGCCGGCCAGCTGGCAGTCGCCGCTGGCACGAACCGCCTCGACCAGCATCTGGCCCATGCGGCCGCTGGCGCCGGCGACGGCAATCCGGTGAAAAGGCGCGGCGCCGGCCGGGCTCACGGCGCTCACCGTGCCGGGCTTTCGAGAGGCGGGTAGCTCATGCCTGCGGGTGCCACCGGGGCGGCAGGCGCTGCAGGGGCCGTCACGGGGTTTGCGGGCTTCTTTTCAAGGGCCTTGAGCTGCTCTTCCGTCAGCTCAAGCACCGGGACCTTGCCGAGGGTGCGGTGGGTGTCGAGCCGCGAGACAAACTCGGTTTCGCTGGGCATGTCATCGCCTTCGAAGCGCTCCAGCACATCGTTCTTGAAAAAGACCGTCAGCCGGAGTGATTGCGGCTCGACGTTTTGCCGCTTGAGCGTGAACACATAGTCCCAGCGGTCGGCATGAAAGATGCTGGCCAGCAGCGGCGTGCCCAGCAGTTCGCGCACCTGCACCCGCGGCATGCCGGGCTTGAGCAGTTCCACCTGCTCCTTGGAAACGAAGTTGCCCTGGACGATCTCGATCTTGTAGGGTGTGATCCAGTTGACAGGATTGATCTTGCTGTCGCTGAGCCCGCTGGTCATGCCTTTCATGCTGCTGCATGCGCTCAGCACAACACACGCCAGAAGCGTGAAAGCGGTTCGGATGCCGTGACGTTTTTTTGCAGACATGGGTTGGGGTGTAGCGATATGATCGATCATTGTAGCGGCAGGGTGTGGCCCCCCAGGGGGTGCTGCCAGCACGGCAGGCAGGCCTCTGACAGCCCTGACCGGATCCGTTTTTGCCTACTTTTCCGGGATACCGCATGAGCAATATCGACGAACTCAAAAACACGGGCCTCAAGGCGACTTTGCCGCGGCTGAAGATCCTTGAGATTTTCCAGGCCGGCAAGCAGCGCCACATGACCGCAGAAGATGTATTCAGGGTCTTGCTGGAGGATCGCTCCGACATCGGGCTGGCCACGGTATACCGCGTGCTCACGCAGTTCGAACAGGCGGGGCTGCTCAATCGCAGCAATTTCGAGTCCGGCAAGGCCGTGTATGAAATCAATGAAGGCCAGCACCATGACCACCTGGTGTGTCTGGACTGCGGCAAGGTCGAGGAGTTCTACGATGCTGAGATCGAAAAGCGCCAGCACGCGGTCGCCAAGTCCAAGGGCTTCGCGATTGCCGATCACTCCTTGTCCATCTATGCCAACTGCACCAAGGACAATTGCCCGAACCGGGGCGCCGCGCCGGTTCGGCACCACCATGCTTGATGGTAAAAACGGCCTCCAGCCCTTGACTGGCGGGCGCAAGCAGCTATAAATAAAGTAGCATTTTGCTGCGCCGGGCATCCTGGCCAGGCAGAGCCTTACACGCCATGGCGGAGGCCGCGGGCCTTGTTCACCCGCCACGCTCCATGGCCTGGCGGTGCCGTTCGACGAATTCCTGATAGGTATCGATGCCGCGCAGCTGCAGGATCACGTTGCGCACCGCTGCCTCCACCAGCACCGCGATATTGCGGCCGGCCACCACCTGGATCACGACCTTGCGCACCGGGATGCCGAGCACGTCCTGCATGAGCGGCTCATAGGGAATGCGCTCGTACTCCCGCTCCAGCGTCTCGCGCCGCACCAGATGCACGATCAGTTTCAGGCGCATCTTGCGCCGCACCGCGGTCTCGCCAAAAATCGCCTTGATGTCCAGCAGGCCGATGCCGCGCACCTCCAGCAGGTTCTGCAGCAGCTCGGGGCAACGCCCCTCGATGGTGGTCTGGTTGATCCGGTACAGATCCACCGCGTCATCGGCAACCAGGCCGTGGCCGCGCGAGATCAGTTCCAGGCCCAGCTCGCTCTTGCCCAGGCCGGACTCGCCGGTGATCATCAGGCCCACACCCAGGATGTCCATGAACACGCCGTGCATGGAGGTCCGGTCGGCAAAATGCTTGGACAGGTAGGCGCGCAGCACGTCGATCACAAACGCTGCTGACTCCCTGGTGGCGAACATCGGGATTTGTGCGCGCTCGCACATGGACAGCAGGGTATCGGGGGCGACTTGCCCGTCGGCAATGATCAGCACTGGCGGCTCCAGCGTGACGATGCGCGCAATGCGGCGCGCGCAGTCCTCGGGGCCGCCGTTGCTCAGATAGGCAACTTCGCGCTCACCCAGCAGCTGCACGCGGTAGGGGTGGATGTAATTGAGGTAACCGACGAGGTCGGCGCCCGAGCGGGCGGCGCGCACCGCGACCTCGTCAAAACGCCGTTCCGAGGCGCCCAGGCCGGCGACCCATTCCCACTTCAAAGCGGCGCGGTGATCCTCAAACAGCACATCGGCGCTGACGACGGTGGGCTTCATCGCCGCGCTGCCCCCACGTCTGCGCAAACAAGCAGGGTCATGGGATCAGGTGCTCAGCGCGTGACTGGACTGCCAGGAGGCAATCAGTCCGTGCAACGCCACGGCATCAGTGCTGGCCTTGAGTTGTTCGCGCAGGCCGCTGTCGCTGAGCAATTCGGCGATTTCGGACAGGATTTCCAGGTGTTTCTGGGTCGCGGCTTCCGGCACCAGCAGAAAGATCAGCAAGGCGACCGCCTGCTCATCCGGCGCATCAAAACCGATGGGGGCCTGCAGCTGGAAGACCGCCGCCATGGGCGCCTTGAGGCCCTTGATGCGTCCATGTGGAATCGCTACACCGTGACCCAGGCCGGTGGAGCCCAGGCGTTCGCGGGCAAACAGGCTGTCCGTGATCAGGGCGCGGTTCAGGCCATGCTGGTTTTCGAACAGCAGGCCGGCTTCTTCAAAAGCGCGCTTTTTGCTGGTGGCCTCGACACGCACCAGCACCTGGGCAGAAGGCAGAATTTGCGAAAGACGGTTCATAACGATCTTTTAGTCGCCGAATTATGCACTTTCGTGAGCACCGATACGGTTTGGCGCACAAAAAAGCCGCCTGCTGCAGGCGGCTTGGGTTTGGCCTCAAAAGCGGGAGGGCAAACGGCAGGCTGCGCTCTCAGGCCTGGCACTTGGTCGCCAGATGATGATGGTCCTGGGTTTTTGTCTTGTACCGGCCCACCTGCCGGTCCAGTTTGTCAGTCAGTTCATCGACCGCGGCGTACAGGTCGGCATGCGAACTCTCGGCAAACAGATCGCGCCCCTTGACGTGCACATTGCACTCCGCGCGCTGTCGCCTTTCCTTTTCCTTCATGTTGTCGATGGTCAAAAGGACCTTGACATCGACCACCTGGTCAAAATGCCGGGTGATCCGATCCAGCTTGCTGGTCACATAACCGCGCAGGGCGGGGGTAACTTCAAGATGGTGGCCGCTGATCGTCAGATTCATAAAGAGACTCCTTTTTCCATGGCTGGATGAGGGTTAAAAACACCGCATGGCCCGGGAAGGGCAACGGTGGACGGACAACTTGGCGCTTCGGTTTCACTATGCGCCCGAAGCCGGGCAAACGCAATCCTGCGTCGCAACAAAAAATGAAACCGGCTGAAAAAGGCCTTGACCTCAAAGTGGGCGGTTTGTGCGAGCAAGTCCTCACACAGGCCTCCGCATGGCCCTTGGGTGGGGCGTCTTGCGGCCCGTTGGTGACGGCTCCTGGCCGGGCCTGGCGCCGCGCGGATGCCATAATCGGCACATCCTGATTGTGGAGAAATCCTTGGAAAGCAGCCCCAGTCGCTAGCTTTCAACGCCGCAGACTGTTGCCGGGGTTGAAAGCGATGCCATTTTTCGCAAACCCCCGCCTAAGCACCCCGCCGATGCCTGGTGCTGGCGCCCCCCAACCCGTTGGGAGCCCGTCATGCTCAATATTTTCACGCTCGCCAATGGGCGGCTGTTCCAGGAAGAAATCGAGTCGCTCGAAGAGCTGTCCAAGTTCCAGCCGATCTGGGTGGACCTGGAGTCGCCGACGCTCGAAGAAAAACGCTGGATCAAGCAGTACTACGGCCTGTCCATCCCCGAGGACGCGATGGACGAGGACATCGAGGAGTCCGCGCGTTTTTATGAGGAAGACAACGGCGAGCTGCACATCCGGTCCGACTTCCTGATTGCCGATGACGAAGAGCCGCGCACCGTGCGGGTTGCCTTCATCCTGAACCTGGTCAACGACAACCTCAAGAGCAAGGGGGTGCTGTTTTCCATCCATGATGAGGATGTGCCGGTTTTTCGCCTGTTGCGCATGCGCGCCCGCCGCGCCCCCGGCCTGATCGAGGACGCCAAGGAAGTTTTGCTCAAGCTGTTTGATGCCGACGCCGAGTACTCCGCCGACACGCTGGAGAACATCTATGTCGAACTTGAAAAAGTCAGCACCAAAGTGCTGTCCGGTGACGTGACCGATGCCCTGGCCGGCGAAGTGCTGGGCGCGATCGCACGCCACGAGGATCTGAACGGCAGGATCCGCCGCAACGTCATGGACACGCGCCGCGCGGTCAGTTTCATGATGCGCAGCAAGATGCTCAATGCCGAGCAGTTCGAGGAAGCGCGCCAGATCCTGCGCGACATCGATTCGCTGGATTCCCACACGGCCTTCCTGTTCGACAAGATCAACTTCCTGATGGATGCCACGGTCGGTTTCATCAACATCAACCAGAACAAGATCATCAAGATTTTCTCGGTCGCCAGCGTTGCGCTGTTGCCGCCCACGCTGATTGCCAGCGTGTACGGCATGAATTTCAAGCTCATGCCCGAGCTGGACTGGGCGCTCGGTTATCCCTACGCCCTGCTGCTGATGGCTGCCAGTGCGGTGGTGCCGATGTGGTATTTCAGGAAGCGCGGCTGGCTCAAGTAAACCGGGTGTAGCGGCACGCCCGCGTGCCAGGTCTGGCCGCCGCTAAACCGGCAGCCCCCGGAACTTGAGGGCCGCCTGCCGGATCACCTCTGCGAGCAGGTTTTCCCTGCCCTGGAGTTCACGCAACCAGCGCGCGTCGTTGTTGGACAACTCGACGCTGCTGCGCAGCAGGTGGATGCCACTGCTGGCGCCCAGCGGCCCTGCATGGGGGCCCAGCTTGTCCATGGTCATCAGGATGTGGTCGCGCAGCGCCATGTGCTCACCGGTGGCCGGGTCCACATACACAGCCTCCAGCCCGAAGCGGCAGGCCTGGAAACGGTTGTAGGTATAGACCAGGTAATCATCTTCGGTCGGCATGAACGGCTGGTCGTTCATGAACCACGAAGCCAGGGATTGCACGTAGCCGGACAGTGCGGCGGCCCGCCCCACCGTGAGCGGGGTGTCGAAGACGCGGATTTCGATGGTGCCGAACTCGGGCTTGGGCCGGATGTCCCAGTAGAAGTCCTTCATGCTCCGGACCACGCCGGTGCGCGTCATCTTTTCGAAATAGACGGTGAAGTCATCCCAGGTGAGCGCCAGCGGCGCACGGCCCGACAAGGGGAAGGCAAACACGGAATTGAGCCGGGCTGAGTCGAAGGCGGTGTCCTGTCCCTGTACATAGGGGCTGGACGCCGACAGGGCGATGAAGTGCGGGATGTAGCGCGACATGCGGTGCAGGGTTAGCAGCGCGGTGTCGGGGTCGGGGCAGCCCACATGCACATGCTGGCCGAAAATCGTGAACTGCTTGGACAGGTAGCCATACAGCTCGGACAGCTCGCGAAACCGCGGCTTGTCGTAGATGCGCCTTTCGTGCCATTGCTGGAACGCGTGCGTGCCACCGCCCACCACGGCGATGTTGAGCTTGTCGGCGCTTTTGACCAGGGCATCGCGGATCTGCGTGAGTTGCCCCAGCACCTCGGAAGAGGACTGGCACACCCCGGTGGAAATCTCGATCATGCTGGACGTCATCTCGGGCACGACGCTGCCAGGCAAGGGAACTTTGTCCATCAGCCGCAGCATGTCTTCGGCATAGGGCGCCAGATCGTAGTCATGCGTGTTGACAAGCTGCAGCTCAAGCTCAACGCCCAGCGACAGTGCTTCCGATTTCTGGAAGGGCTCCAGCCCCCCGGGCACCGGGGTTTTGGCAGTGTCGGTGTGCTTACTCACGCTGGTCTCCTGCAGATGAAGGATTGAGGGGGCGGGGTGCCCAGGGCCGGGAGCTTTCGCCGGCCCGATAAATCGCAACGGTGGCCATGACCGCGCCCAGCACTTCCATCAGAAGGATGGCCGGCAGTGCAATGCTCGCAATGCGCGGCCCCAGCGAGCTTGAAGCCGCCACAAACTGCGAAACCAGCAACAGCGCGACAGACGACATGGGCGACATCGCGCAACCGACCCACAGCGCCTGCCGCCAGCTCGCGCCGCTGCCCACATTGCCCAGTGCCACGCCAGTGATCTTGGCCAGCGCACGCGCCGCCACCAGGACGACCACCAGGCCGGCCACCGGGCCGCTCCAGTCGGCTTGTGCGGCGACCACGGACACCAGAACAAACATCAGCATGGTCAGCATGGCTGACGCGGTGCCCATCTGCCGTGGCCAGGACCAGGGTCGCGGGTTGAGTTGCTTGAGCAGCATGCCGCCCAGCAACGCGGCCAGCGGCGCAGATCCGCCGAAGTGCGCGGCCAGTGCGGCCCCGGCGGCGATCAGCGCCAGCAACAGGATGGCGGTGTTTTCACTGGTGGGGCTCATGACGCGCAATGCGGAGCGCAAGGCCAATGCCAGACCGGCACCGACGGCCACCGACAGCCCGAGAACCACCGCCACCGGATAAAAGGTATCGGTCAGGCTCTGCTCGCCGCGGCCCATCATCCCGGCCTGGGCGCTGCACAGCGTCAGGGCATACAGGGTGCTGAGCGTGGACAGCACCATGGCGCGCTCTGTCACTGGACCCGATGCGCGGGTATCCATGATCACCCGCGACAGCACCGCCGGAGAGGCCGCCATCGCCAGCAGAGCCAGGGGCTCAGCGATGATCTCGCGCATGCCAAAAAAGGTCAGCGCCCAGTAAACCACGCAGAAGGTCAGCGCAGACTCCGCCAGGCTCTGCACCAGCACCATGGGGTTGTGCCTGAACCAGCGCAGGGGAATGCGCCCGCCCGCTTCAAACAGCACAACGGCGACGCCGAGTTCGAGCAGGAACAGCCCCGCCCCCTGCAGTGGCCAGACCGCGCCGGTGAACCCGGCCAGACCGGCAAAACCGCCAACCAGGGAGTAGCCGACGACCTTGGGGATGCCGGCAAAACGTTGCACGAGGTGGCCCGTCAAGGCCGCCAGGGCCAGAAGAATGGACCACTGTACGGTGGGAAGGCCAGCAGATGGTTTGATCCATTCTGCCCAGATGGCCATGATTTCATTCATGGATGGGTGTCTCCATTTTGAGTGTTGCTGGGGCAGGCGCGCATACGGGTGGGCGCGTGCTCGATGGGGACAGAGCCGTCGATGCGACTTGGCAGGGCGAGGTGAGCTGCACGGCGGCGGCTCACTGGAACGCCCCGCTGAATTTACAACACTTTTTTACGATGTCTTGTAGGACAAACGCGACCCTGGCCGCACTGGACTCAACGGCAAGTTCATCCGGGTCATCAATCGGGCACGAAAAAGCTCGCGGGTCTGCGCCGCCAGCGTGACCAGATGGCCGCGCGGATGCGTGCACGGTCGGTGCGGCTGACGTCGTGAGCCTGCAGCGCCAGTCGGAAAGCCAGATAGAAACTGATGCTGAGGTTGAGCGCGCCTATCAAGGGGATGGCCGCGACGCACCACCAGAAGGCCGGCAGGCGCAGCGCATCCCAACCCAGGCTGGAGGCGGCCGCAGCGAGCTGGCCGGACGACAGGGTGACGTGGCGCACTTCAAGCTCCAGGCCAAAAAAGCCGGTCATGGGCGGGATCAGTCCCAGCATGAATCCCAGCGCAATATTGGAGCTGAGGCCTGAAATGTTGTCGCGCATGAACGCGGCCCAGCGCCGTGCCCGCGCCACGCCCAGTGCGCGCGTGATGCGCGGGTTGTACCGCATGGCCGATGCCAGGCGGTACAACACAAACCAGTTCTCCACCCAGCCGCCAATGATGCTTGCAGCAAACAGCACGACCCCGGTGAAGGCGGCCCACAACAGCGTGGGGCCCAGCAGGCTCAGGGTGTGCAGCACATGCGCAGCCTCCTTGGTGTCGATCATCGGATGACCCAGACCGAACTGGATTGCCGCGCAGATCAGGAGAACCACCGGCACCACGACCACCACGTTGCCCAGGACCGCGGCGACTTGCGAGCGGACGAGATGCGTGACCTCATCGACAAATTCGCCAACGGCCGGGGTTGAGCGGATGTCCTTGAGTTTGGCCGCCAGCGCCGGCGCGGTCATGGCCGGCTGTTTGGTCGCCAGCGTGAAATGCATCAGCTGGATCAGCACAAAACTGGCGGCGTATACGGCCCCGGCAACAAAGCCGTTCCAGAATGCCGAGAGTGCCAGCGTCAACACCATGAACTTGAGCAGCACCGTGCCTGCCGTCAGTGCGCCACCGCCGGCAGCTTTGCCCAGCATTTCCACATAGGCGGCACGGTCGCGTGTGATGTAGCGTTCGCCGGTTTCGGCGCCGCGTTCGGCGACCTTGGCGGCCAGCAAGGTGGAGTTGGCCGCAATCAGCGCGCGGATGCTGCGCCGTTCTTCCGCCAGCAGCACCAGTCGCCCCAGCAGTTGCATCGCGCTGCCCGCCGGTTGATCAGAGAGCAGGCAGTCGAGCAGCTCACGGATGCGCAGGATGCGCTCACGCAACTGGCGCAGGCGAAAAACCAGGCCCACCGAAATGCCGTGTTCGTCCAGATGTGCGTACACCGACGACGCCGCGCTGCGGCAGGCCTCCAGACGGCTTTTGAACTGGTCCAGCGCCAGGTGCAAGGCGCCGCTGTCCGGGCCGTGAGCTGTCAGCGCATCGCGCACCGCCTGCATGTCCGCTGCCAGATGGTGGAACGGCCGGCCCTGCAGTGTCTGTGCACTCATGCGCAGGCGCAGCTCCGGGGAAAAGCCGGTCGCCGCCACCTGGCTGGTGCAGTAGGTCAAGGCCTCCAGCAGCATGGCCTGCCAGCCCTGAAGCAGGGTGTGGCCGCCGCCGTCCGGTGCGGGGCTATTGAGCAAACGGCCCAGGCGGGCGAGCGTGGCTTCATCGATCAGCTTGAGCCAGCGCGCATCAAACGGGCTGGGAAACAGCAGCATGAACAACTCGGCAGCATGGGTGGTTTCCGGCGTGCCGGGCAACAGCCTGTAGCGCAGGCGCTCGCCCAGTTCGCTCAGGAATGCAGCCCTTGGCGCAAAGCCGAAATCCGCAAACAGCGGTGTGGCGTCCACCGTGTCCATCAGCGTGCCCCACCAGGCATGCAGCTTGTCCTGAAAGCCCGGCCGGGCTTCTGCGGCATCCAGAAAAAGACGCAGGCGCGCCAGCGCCGCCTCCGGGCTGGCGTCCCTGCCCCGGATCCAGTCCAGCAGGGCAATCAGCCAGAGATGGCGGCCGGCCAGCCCGGCTTTCGGATCCAGCTGGTCCAGCAGTGGGGACAGGGTGTTCATGCGCTGCGTATCAGTGCAGCACCCGACCGCCGCCCACCCCGGCAATGGCGTCGCCAGCGTCCAGCACAAACAGCGGGATGTCGGCTTCGAAGCGCTCACCGTCCTCGGCCACACAAAAGTAGCTGCCATGCATGGTGCCCGTGGGCGTGCGCAAGCGCGAGCCGCTGCTGTACTGAAAGGATTCGCCCGGCTGGAGCAGCGGCTGATGGCCCACCACGCCCAGCCCCCTGACTTCCTCGGTGTGTCCGCGCGCGTCGCTGATGATCCAGTGCCGGGAGATCAGTTGCGCCGCAACCTCACCGGAGTTGGTGACCGTGACCGTGTAGGCAAAGCCGAACACGCCCTCCTCGGGCGAGGATTGCTCGGGCAGATAGTGCGGTACAACCGTGCAGGAAAACTGGTATTTGGGCATGGCATCACGAAGAAGGTGGCCCATGTTACCCGGCCTGATGGAGTCCGGCTGTGCAAGCCAGCTGCTTGCTGCGACAATCTGCGCATGAGCCAAAGTACCAGCCCGGTGTACCGGATTGCCCCCTCGATTTTGTCGGCCGATTTCGCGCGCCTGGGTGAAGAACTTCAGGCAGTGATTGCCGCCGGCGCAGACTGGATCCATTTCGACGTGATGGATAACCACTATGTGCCCAACCTGACTTTCGGGCCGATGATCTGCAGCGCCCTCAAGCCCCACGCCCGAAAAGCCGATGGCACGCCCGTGCCGATTGACGTTCACCTGATGGTGCAGCCCGTGGATGCGCTGGCCTCGGCGTTTGCCGACGCGGGTGCCGACCTGATCAGCTTCCATCCCGATGCCTCTGCGCATGTGCACCGCAGCGTGCAGGCCATCAAGGCCCGCGGCTGCAAGGCCGGGCTGGTGTTCAATCCGGCGGCGCCGCTGGATGTGCTGGACTGGGTGATCGAAGACCTTGACCTGATCCTGATCATGAGTGTCAATCCCGGCTTCGGCGGTCAGGGCTTTATTGACTCGGCGTTGCGCAAGATCGAGCAGGCGCGCAAGCGCATTGAGGCCTCGGGCAAGGACATTCGCCTGGAAGTCGATGGCGGCATCAAGCTCGACAACATTGCGCGCGTGGCATCGGCAGGCGCCGACACCTTTGTGGCGGGCAGTGCCATTTTTGGCAAGCCCGACTACCGCGCCGTGATCGATGGCATGCGGGCGGCGCTCGCGAGCTAGGGACGGCAGGACTCCGCATGGCGTGGCTGCGGCCGCGTTTTCTTTCAAAAGATGCGAGGAATGGCGATGGCAGCACCCGGAGCGGGTACAGGCGGGCCAATGCAGGCCGGGACTGCGATGGCGGCTTGCCCGCGTGTCCTGGTGATCGAAGACAGCGAGGATATCCGTTACCTGCTCAAAGCACTGCTGCGCGAGCGGTATGAGGTGATGCTGTCAGCCTCGGGCGAGGCCGGTCTGGCGCTGGCCGTGGCGGCGCCGCGGCCGGACATCATCCTGCTGGATGTCGTGATGCCCGACATGGACGGCTACGAAGTGCTCCGGCGCCTGGGGAGCGATCCGCGCACTGCCGACATCCCGGTTATTTTTCTCACGGCACTGGGCGGTGTCGAAGAGGAACACCGCGGGCTGGACCTGGGTGCCACCGACTATGTGACCAAGCCCATCAGCCCGCAGGTGCTGCTCGCCCGGCTCAAGCTCCACCTGGAGCGCAGTGCTTATGCGCGCCGGCTCAAGGATCTGGCCCAGCAGCTTTCCCGTTACCTGGCGCCGCAGGTTTACCAGTCGCTGTTTGAAGGCTCACGTCAGGCCGAAATCCGCACGCAACGCAAGAAGCTGACGGTGTTTTTTTCGGACATCAAGGACTTCACCGCGTCGACCGCGAAATGGCAGCCTGAAGAAGTGACCTTGCTGCTGAACAGCTATTTTTCGGAGATGTCCGCGATTGCTGCGGAATATGGCGCCACCCTGGACAAATTCATCGGTGACGCCATCGTGATCTTTTTTGGCGACCCGCATTCCCGGGGGGTGCACCAGGATGCGCTGCAGTGCGTGCGGATGGCCATTGCGATGCAAGAACGCATGGTCGAGCTTCGTGAGCGATGGCGTGAAATGGGGATCAACAAGGCCTTCGAAATTCGCATTGGCATCAACTCGGGTTTTTGCGACGTCGGCAACTTTGGCAGCGAGCTGCGCATGGAGTACACCATTCTCGGCCGCGAGGTCAATCTCGCTGCGCGGCTGGAGCAGGCCGCGGAACCGGGAGACATCCTCATTTCCAGTGAAACTTACGCCCTGGTGCAGGGGGAGATCCGGGCCGATGCCCGCGATCCGTTGATGGCCAAGGGGTTTGCCGAACCGATTCCCGTGTATGCGGTTCACACCACCCAGGCGGCCCCGGGCGGCGGCCCCACCCTCCGCTGTGACCGCCCCGGCCTGCGTGTGGACATAGACCTGGACCGCGTGCGTGCGGCTGATCGCGCGGAAACCGCCGCCTTCTTGCGACAGGTGCTGGAGGCGCTGGAAACGATGCCATCGCAGGAGCGACCCGCGCCTGCTACCGTGGCGCCGCTCCTGGAGGTACCGGCACAGACCGACGGCGGCGCCGGCGCGATGGGCACCGTGTTGCCCGCCGCCGTTCACGGGCTGGACCTGGCGCTGGGCCTGCGCCGCGCCATGGGCCTGGAGGCCCTGTACCTGTCGCTGCTTGGCCGCTTTCGCGAAGGGCGCCGGCACACCTTGCCGCAACTGCGGCAGGCGCTGGACGGCGGCGACCCGAAAACAGCGGAACGGATTGCCCACTCCCTGCGCGGCGTGGCGGCGCAGATAGGCGCTGTCCAGGTTCCTGGCGATGCGCAGGCGCTGGAAGAAGCCCTCCAGCAAGGGCAGCCCGCGGAGGCCCTGCTGCCCTTGCTGGCGGCACTGGACGTTTCGCTGGGACAGTTGCTGGCGGCACTTGATGCACATTTGCCGCGCGGAACGGAAGTGCCGTGATTCACGGTTCAGCGTCCGGCAGCACGGGCGCCCGGCGCGCGGGTGTATCGTTGGCATTCCCCTACCAGGTCCTCACATGAAGCTGCCTTTCCGTGCCACTGTCAGTGCCGCCCTGGGCGTGGGCCTGCTGCTGATCTTCCTGAGCATCACCACGTCTTACAGCACCATCAATTTCCTCATTCGTGACGCCGGGCGCGAGGCGCAGACCCAGCAGGTCGTCATCTTGCTGGAGCGGCTGGTGTCGCAGTTCAAGACCGTCGAGTCGCTTCAGCGGCGTTACGTACTCACCGCCAACGCCAGTAACCTGGAGGCGTATCAGGAGGCGCGCGAGCACCTGCAGCAGGCGCTTTTGGAGGTGCTGGCCTCGAAGGGGTCGATCAGCGGACCGGGCGACGTGCGCACCCTGGAAAGTGTGGTCGCCGAACGGGTGGCGTTGATGGAGCGGATCGTGGCCTTGCGGCAGCAGTCCGGTCTGGACGCGGCTGCCGATCTGGTGGACAGCGACCACAACCGCCGGCTTCATGACGAACTCGACACCCTGTTCGAGCGGATCAAAAGCCGGGAGGGCCAGGCTGTCGAGAACTCCCGGCAAGAGACCCGCAAGA
Source organism: uncultured Polaromonas sp. (assembly GCA_946479075.1). Next base: position 9,650 of record CAMLDT010000018.1, on the reverse strand, counting down.
CAGCGCAGATTGTCAAGCTGCTGATCCTTGCCGGTGGCCTGGTGTCGCTCAGCGTTCTGGCCTGGGCGATCTGGATGATTCTTCGTGCCCAGGCCGTCAGCCGGCGCATCCAGGCCAAGCTGGCCGACAGTGAAGCCATGAGCCGCGCCGTGACCGAAAGCATGGCCGAAGGGGTGGTGACCGCCACCCAGGACGGCATCGTCGTGAGCGCCAACAGCGCAGCCCGGAACCTGTTTGGCTACCAACTGGAAAGCCTGATGGGGCAAAACGTGGCCATGTTGCTGCCGCCGCGTTATCGCAGCGGCTTCACCGCATTTTTCAGCGCACTGGCGGAACGCCCGCATGGTTTCCGGGAAGAGGGAACCCAGGTGCGCGGACAGCGCCAGGACGGCAGCGAGTTCCCGGTGAACGTCTCCTTTGGCGACGTGACCGTGGGCGGGCGGCGCCTGTTCACCGCCATCATCCGCGACGTCACCGAGAGCAAACGCATCAGCGAAGCCCTGCGCGACAGCGAGGCGCAACTGCGGCAGGTGACCGATACCGTGCCGGCACTGATTGCCTACATTGACCGGGAGGAGCGTTTCCAGTTCCACAACAAGGCCTATGAAGAGGCTTTCGGCCTGACGACTGTGCAGATTCACGGCAACACCATGCAGCAGGTGCTGGGCCCGGCGGTTTATGCGCAAGTCAGCGTGCATGTGAAGGAAGCGCTGGCGGGTTATGCCGTGCGCTACGAGCGTGAGCAACTCACCGCCAGTGGCGAGCGCCGTGATTACGTCATGAATTACTTCCCGCGTTACGGTGAGGAAGACGACGAAGACAAGGTCATCGGGTTCTTCTCGCTGGGCAACGATGTCACCGAACTCAAACGCATCGACCGCATGAAGAGCGAATTCGTCTCCACGGTCAGCCATGAGCTGCGAACGCCCCTGACCTCGATCCGCGGATCGCTCGGCCTGGTCTCGGCGGGGATTGCCGGCGAGTTGCCGGACAAGGCCAAAAGCCTGGTGGAGATTGCCAAGAGCAACTGCGAACGGCTGATCCGGCTCATTAACGATATCCTGGACAGCGAAAAGATCGAGTCCGGCAAGATGTCCTTTGAAACCAAGCCGATGGAGCTGTTGCCCCTGCTGGAGCAAACCGTGGCCGCCAACGAAGGGTTTGCCGCGCAACACGGCATCACGCTGGTTCTCAAGGCCGGGCGCATGCCGGTGCGGGTCAACGCCGACGCGGACCGGCTGGTGCAGGTGGTGACCAACCTGCTGTCCAACGCGATCAAGTTTTCCCCTGCAAAAGGCGAGGTGCAACTGGTGCTTGGACGCACCCAGGGGCGTGCCCGCGTCGAGATCCGTGATCAGGGCCCGGGCATCCCGGAAGCTTTTCGCGCCCGGATTTTCCAGAAGTTCTCGCAGGCCGACTCCTCGGACACCCGCCAGAGCGGCGGGACCGGGCTGGGGCTGGCCATCTCCAAGGCCATCGTCGAACGCATGGAGGGCAGCATCGGTTTTGCCCCCGGTGCGCAGGGCGGCACCATTTTTTATTTCGAGTTGCCCGAATGGCGGGAAGCGCCACCGGTGACGGCGCCCATGGGCCTGCATGGCCTGGACCGGCCGCGGGTGCTGGTGTGCGAGGACGATCCGGATGTGGCCCGCCTGATCGGCATGATGCTGGACCGCGGCGGATTTGCCGCAGACGTCGCACACACCGCCGCGCAGGCGCGCGACTATCTCAAGATGGAGAGTTACGCGGCGATGACGGTTGATGTTCAACTGCCCTATGAAAACGGCCTGCAACTGATCGCCCAGCTGCGTCAGGTCAAGAAAACCGAGAGCCTGCCGGTGCTGGTGCTGTCGGTCTCCGCCGCCGAAGCCCGGCTGCACGGCGGGAGTCCGGCCCTGGCCGTGTGGGACTGGCTGGAAAAACCGCTGGATGAGGCGCGATTGCTGCAAAGCCTGCGGCAGGCCATCGCCAGCCGCAAGTCCGGCGCCGGGCGCTGAGGCGCGCTGAAAGGACAGGCATGACACTGGGTCTGATTGAAGCGGCCATCGTTGATCTGGATGGCACCATGGTCGATACCCTGGGTGACTTTGTGGTCGCCCTGAACCGGATGCTGGCCGACCTGGCGCTGGCGCCGGTGGATCGCGCGGTGGTGGAGCCACTGGTGGGGAAGGGCTCGGAGCATTTGATTCACGCCGTTCTTCATCACGTTCTTCACCATGCATCAAAAGTGCCTCCAGCCCTTATGGGACGGGCGCAAGCAGCTATCAATCTGGGAGCAAACGAGGACGTGGACCGGCGTTTTCCGCAGGCCTGGGACAGCTACCAGCGGCACTACCTCGCCGTCAATGGCCGGCATGCGCAGGTGTACCCGGGGGTGTTTGACGGTTTGCAGCGTCTGCGGGACCGGGGGCTGGTGCTGGCCTGCCTGACCAACAAACCCACCGCCTTTGCCTTGCCGCTGCTCAAGGCCAAAGGGCTCGACGGGTTTTTCAGCCAGGTGTTCGGCGGCGATGTCTTCGAACGCAAAAAACCCGATCCGCTGCCCTTGCTCAAAACCTGCGAGGTTTTGGGGCAGCCACCGGCACGGACCTTGATGATTGGCGACTCCAGCAACGACGCGCGCGCAGCGCGTGCGGCGGGTTGCCCGGTGGTGCTGGTGACTTACGGCTACAACCACGGGCAGCCGGTGCGCGCGGTCGATGCCGATGGTTTTGTGGACACGCTGGCCGACATCGACGTGACCCGGCTGGAAACAACAACGGGGCTTGCGCCCCGTTCATCCCGTCCCGCGCATCCGCCGGATACGGTGTAGCCCCTGCCCGGGGCTCAGCCGGCCTTGCCCAGCAGGGCGTCTTTCAGTTTCCAGTCGGCCGGCTCCGGACCGAGCCAGATGCGCATCAGCGCGTTGAAGAATTCCGGCTCCCTGAACGGCTCACCCTGCGGCACGCCTTTGACGGTGATGATGGTGCCGGTGCCCGGTACCCAGTCAATCATGAACACATCGCCGGTCATCAGCCGCTTCTGGTCCGAAAAAATCTGGCCCATCTTGATCAGGCCAGGGACCAGCTTGGACATCTCGTTTTTGGGTGCGTTGTCCTGCACGCCGCGCGTGAACAGCTTGCCGAGTTCGTTGGAGTCGATCTCGCGCAGCATGGTGATGGTCATGCGTTTGGCGCCCGGGGCAGCCAGCACCTCTTCCGGGGTGGAAGCCTTTTTGCCCAGGTAGAGGCCAGCGGTGTAGACCTTGAACACCGCCTTGTAACGGATGCCGGCGCCGTTGAGCACCAGCTTGCTGCCACGGACATCGGTGCTGTCTTCAAGCTTGACACCCCCCACTTCGATGGTCGCGGCGGTGGCACCGAGGGCCAGCAGGCCCGCGAGCAAGGCCGCGGCGCAGGGTTTGAAAATCTTCATGCTGGTCTCCTGGAAAATAGAACGAGCGTTCGTTTTGTAGCATTTTGTAATGCCGGGCGCCCTGAGGGCAACAGGGTTTGCGAGTATGGGCGTGCTCTTGCGGATGGCCGGCGGCGGTTTGCTACACTGCAGGCCTTATGTTCATTCACCGCATCGTTCAAACAGGTCACGGCGACCGGGGAGCCTGGCCCTGGCGGGCCTGACTTCCGTTGCGAAGTGACGGCCCAGGCGGCCGCACCCGCACATGTTTGACGCGCCGTGCCCCCGTAGCACCGGCACCCTTGCCCCCACGGGGCGATTTGAATGAATGACGGTGGCGACCCCATAGCGTGGTTGTCACCGGAAAAAGGAACACGCCGTGATCACTGAACTTGAATTCAAGAGCCTTGCCTTGCAGGGCTACAACCGCATTCCGCTGATGGCGGAAGCCTTTGCGGACCTCGAAACCCCGCTGTCGCTGTATCTGAAACTCGCGCATTCGAAAGACGGCGGCAAATTCAGCTTCCTGCTGGAATCCGTGGTGGGTGGCGAACGTTTCGGCCGCTACAGCTTCATTGGATTGCCGGCCAGAACCCTCCTGCGCACCAGCGGCTTTGGCGCCGAGGTGCTGACCGAGGTGGTCCGCGACGGTCAGGTCATCGAGACCTCGCGCGAGAATCCGCTGGACTTCATCAGCGCCTACCAGAAACGCTTCAAGGTGGCCTTGCGGCCGGGCTTGCCGCGTTTTTGTGGCGGGCTGGCCGGTTACTTCGGCTACGACACGGTGCGTTACATCGAGAAAAAGCTGGAGGCGTCCTGCCCGCCCGACTCGCTGGGCTGCCCCGACATCCTGCTGCTGCAGTGCGAAGAGCTGGCCGTCATCGACAACCTCTCGGGCAAGCTTTACCTGATCGTTTATGCCGACCCGGCGCTGCCGGAGGCCTACGCCACTGCCAAAAAGCGCGTGCGCGAGCTCAAGGAGCAGCTCAAATATTCCGTCAGCGCGCCGGTGGTCAAACCGACCCAGGGCTACCCGGCAGAGCGTGATTTCGCCAAGGCCGATTATTTGGCGGCCGTGGAGCGGGCCAAACGCCTGATCGAAGCCGGCGACTTCATGCAGGTGCAGGTCGGCCAGCGCATCAAGAAGCGTTACACCGAGTCGCCGCTGTCGCTGTACCGCGCGCTGCGTTCGCTGAACCCCTCGCCTTACATGTATTACTACCACTTCGGTGATTTCCATGTGGTGGGTGCTTCGCCGGAGATCCTGGTGCGGCAGGAGGCTGTGGAGCAGGGCGAAAAAATCACGGTGCGGCCGCTGGCCGGCACGCGCCCGCGCGCTTCCTCGCCCGAAGCCGATGCGGCGGTCGAGCAGGAGCTGATCAACGACCCGAAAGAACGCGCGGAACACGTGATGCTGATCGACCTGGCGCGCAACGACATCGGCCGCATCGCCAAAACCGGCACGGTGAAGGTGACCGAGGCTTTTGCGGTCGAGCGTTACAGCCACGTGATGCACATCGTCAGCAATGTCGAAGGCATCCTGCTCGATGGCATGACCAATATGGACGTGCTCAGGGCCAGCTTCCCGGCCGGCACCCTGACCGGCGCGCCCAAAGTGCATGCGATGGAACTGATCGACCAGCTCGAACCAACCAAGCGCGGCCTGTACGGCGGCGCCTGTGGTTACCTCAGCTACGCCGGCGACATGGACGTGGCCATCGCCATCCGCACCGGGGTCATCAAGGACCAGATGCTCTACGTGCAGGCGGCGGCGGGTGTGGTGGCCGATTCGGTGCCCGAGCTGGAATGGAAAGAAACCGAAGCCAAGGCGCGTGCGTTGTTGCGTGCCTCGGAGCTGGTTGAAGAAGGTCTGGAATAAGGAGCGGATCATGAAACTGTTGATGATCGACAACTACGACTCCTTCACCTACAACATCGTGCAGTACTTCGGCGAGCTAGGCGCGCAGGTGGAAGTTTTCCGCAACGACGAAATCACGCTCGAAGGCATTGCTGACCGCGCGCCGGACCGCCTGGTGGTCTCGCCGGGACCTTGTTCACCCGCCGAAGCGGGTATCTCTGTCGCCGCCATCCGTCACTTCGCCGGCAAACTGCCGATCCTGGGCGTCTGCCTGGGCCACCAGGCGGTGGGCGCGGCTTTTGGCGGCAAGATCATCCGCGCGCAGCAGTTGATGCACGGCAAGACCAGCGTCATCAGCACCACCCAGCAAGGCGTCTTCGCCGATTTGCCGGCGCAGTTCACAGTGAATCGCTACCACTCGCTGGCGATTGAAAAATCCTCCTGTCCCGACGCGCTTGCGGTGACGGCCTGGACCGATGACGGCGAGATCATGGGTGTGCGCCACAAGGAGCTCGCGATCCAGGGTGTGCAGTTCCATCCGGAGTCCATCCTGACCGAGCACGGCCACGCGATGCTGAAAAACTTCCTGGAGCAGCGCTGATGGCCGGGCCTGCGGCACCTGGCGATGGCGTGGGCGCAATGTATCGGTCAGCAAGCCACATTTGCTATCCATTCAGGAGCTGTTGGCGCACGCCCAGCAAGGGCTGGAGGCCGAAACGATGCATGATCTTCAGGCGGCCCGACCCCTGTGGCCGTTTCCCGGCACGCGCCGGGACTGGCGCCGTTCGGAGGATTTCGCCTGAAACCTGCCCTGCCCGACAATTCATCCCCTTGAGACAAGATCAACGAGACAACAAGCGAGCACGACCATGCCCCTGAGTAACAAGATCACCCCCCAGGAAGCGCTTCAGCGCACCATCGAGCACCGCGAAATTTTCCACGACGAGATGCTCAAGATCGTGCGCCTGATCATGAGCGGCGAACTCTCGCCGGTCATGACGGCCGCGCTCATCACCGGCCTGCGCGTCAAGAAGGAAACCATCGGCGAGATCACCGCCGCCGCCCAGGTGATGCGCGAGTTTTCCACCAAGGTCCATGTGGCCGACAAGACGCACCTGGTGGACATTGTCGGCACCGGCGGCGACGGCTCCCACACCTTCAACATCTCGACCTGTTCCATGTTTGTCGCGGCTGCGGCCGGCGCCAAGGTCAGCAAACACGGCGGGCGCAGCGTCAGCAGCAAGTCCGGCAGCGCCGATGTGCTCGAAGCGCTGGGCATCAACATCAACCTGCCGCCCGACGCGATTGCCAAGTGCATCGCCGAGGTCGGCGTTGGTTTCATGTTTGCGCCCAACCACCACCCGGCGATGAAAAACGTGGCGCCGGTTCGCAAGGAGCTCGGCGTGCGAACCATCTTCAACATCCTGGGCCCGCTGACCAACCCGGCCGATGCGCCCAACATCCTGATGGGCGTGTTCCACCAGGATCTGGTCGGGATTCAGATCCGGGCCCTGCAGCGCCTGGGCGCCGAACACGCGCTGGTGGTGTACGGCAAGGACGGCATGGACGAGGTCAGTCTGGGCGCGGCCACGGTGGTGGGCGAACTCAAAAACGGGGAAATCACCGAGTACGAGATCCATCCGGAGGACTTTGGCTTGGCCATGGCCAGCAACCGTACGCTGCGGGTGGAAACCCCCGAGCAGTCCATGGCCATGCTCAGGGGAGTGCTCAACAAGGAGCCTGGTGCGGCGCGCGACATCGTGATCCTGAACGCCGGCGCCGCCCTGTATGCGGCCAATGTCGCCGACAGCATGAAAGCCGGCATCGAGCTGGCGCGCCAGGCGATTGATTCCGGTGCGGCTCAGGGCAAGCTTGAGCAGCTTGTTTCCGCTACTCAGGGACTTGGAGGTACAGCATGAACGCCGCCGCGCCGGGCCGCCCCAAGCAAGGCACGGCCCCCTCGGGGGGCAGCGCAGTACATGAAATGACAAGCGTGGGGGCTTGATATGTCCGATATTCTCGACAAAATTGTGGCCGTCAAGCGGCAGGAAGTCGCCGCGGCGATGCGCCGCAAACCGCTGGAGGCGGTGCGGTTTGATGCCGAATCGCGCGTGCTGACCCGCGATTTCGTGGGCGCCCTGCGCGCCAAAACGGCTGCCGGCCAGCCGGCCGTGATTGCGGAGGTGAAAAAAGCCAGCCCGTCGAAAGGTGTGCTGCGGGCTGATTTCATTCCCGCCGATATCGCTCAAAGCTACGCTGAGTATGGCGCGGCGTGTTTGTCGGTGCTCACTGACAAGGATTTTTTCCAGGGCAGTGTCGACTATTTGAAGCAGGCCCGGGCCTCCTGCGACCTGCCGGTGTTGCGCAAGGATTTCATCGTGGATCCCTACCAGGTCTACGAGTCACGGGTCATGGGCGCCGACTGCATTTTGCTGATTGCCGCCTGCCTGGACGATGCGCAAATGAAATCGCTGGAAGCGCTGGCCCTGTCGCTGGACATGGCCGTGCTGGTGGAAGTGCATGACCGCGCCGAGCTGGATCGCGCGCTCAAGCTCAAAACCCCTTTGCTGGGCATCAACAACCGCAACCTGCAGACCTTCGAGGTGTCGCTGGACACCACCCTGACGCTGCTCAAGGACGTGCCGGCCGACCGGCTGCTGGTGACCGAATCCGGCATCACGACCCCGGCAGATGTGGCGCGCATGCGCGCGGCCGGGGTGAACGCCTTTCTGGTTGGCGAAGCTTTCATGCGCGCCGAAGATCCCGGGGTGGCATTGGCCGCGCTGTTTCCAGATGCTACTAATTAAATAGCTGACTACGCTTATGCAGCAAGGGCTACAGGCCGATTTGGCCTTTGAAAATTTGGCCAAACCTGCGCCCGAGGGCAGCGGGCATGGCCGGCACCTGAGCCAGTGGAACCCGGACGCGTGGCCGCTGGCCGCCGACTGGGCGCCGGTCGTGGGGCATTTTCTGGCGAGCCCGGCCGGGCAGCAACTCGGCACCTTCATCGAGCAGCGTCTGGCCGCCGGCGCCATTGTTTATCCCCCTCAGCCGTTTCGGGCGCTGGCCCTGACGCCGCTCGCCGATGTCCGTGTGGTCATTCTGGGCCAGGATCCCTACCATGGTCCCGGCCAGGCCCAGGGGCTGGCTTTTTCGGTTCCTGAAGGCGTCAGGCCGCCGCCCAGCCTGCGCAATATCTTCAAGGAACTGGCTCGCGATCCCGCCGTGGATGCCCGGCCGCACAGCGGGGGTTCACTCGAACGCTGGGCCGGGCAGGGGGTGTTGCTGCTCAACACCAGCCTGAGCGTGGAGGAAGGGCAGGCTGCCAGCCACGCCAGGCAGGGGTGGGAGGTGTTGACCGACCGGTTGATCAGTGCGGTATCCGGCAAGCAGGCGCCGGTGGTTTTCATGCTGTGGGGCGGACACGCCCAGGCCAAGCAGGCGCTGATTGCGCCTCACCACCTGGTTCTCAAGGCCAATCACCCCTCGCCCCTGTCGGCTTTGCGCCCACCGGCGCCTTTCATCGGTTGTGGCCATTTCAGCGCCGCCAACCGGTTTTTGCAGTCGCAGGGCAGGGGCGCCATTCACTGGTAAGCACTTGTTGTTCGGGATTGCCGGATGTCAAATTTCCATGGCATAATCTGAGGTTCGCCAAAGGAGAGGTGGCCGAGTGGTTAATGGCAGCAGACTGTAAATCTGCCCTCTAACGAGTACGCTGGTTCGAATCCAGCCCTCTCCACCAGCGACGAATTGATTGTGCAGGCGTTGATTGTGCGGGCGTTTTGGGCAAGTGTTGGGCAAGTGGCCCGGACAGAATGGATACCGTTTTTCGGGGTTGCCGGGGCTTGATGAAGAGGTTCTGGCGGCCGATGCGGGAGTAGTTCAATGGTAGAACCCTAGCCTTCCAAGCTAATGACGCGGGTTCGATTCCCGTCTCCCGCTCCATGGCAGCAGTGCTGGTTGTTTTTGGCAGTGACAGTTTTTGATGGTTTGAATTAGGCCCATTTGGCTCAGTGGCAGAGCACTCCCTTGGTAAGGGAGAGGTCCCGGGTCCGATTCCCGGAATGGGCACCATTTCCTTGCTGGCCGAGGCGGCAGTCCGGCTGGGTTTGCGATGGTGGTGTTGAGTAATTTTCGTAAGTAAATCCTTTAGGTATTTGGAGTCGAAAAATGGCAAAAGGCAAATTTGAGCGGACCAAACCGCACGTCAACGTCGGCACGATTGGGCACGTTGACCATGGCAAGACCACGCTGACCGCAGCGATCACCACCGTGCTCGCCAGCAAGTTCGGCGGCGAAGCCAAGGGCTACGACCAGATCGATGCAGCCCCGGAAGAAAAGGCCCGCGGCATCACCATCAACACCGCCCACGTGGAATACGAGACGGCCAACCGCCACT